>JAJCYE010000019.1 GCA_029263075.1 Actinomycetes bacterium | reverse complement strand
AGCCGGTAACGGCCGTCGACCTGATCTGTCCGGGCATAGTGGCCGGTAGCCAGGATCTCGGCGCCGTACTGGCGCGCCCGGTCCAGCAGAGCAGCAAACTTGATCGACCGGTTGCATTCCACGCACGGGTTCGGGGTCAGGCCGGCCGAGTACTGGCGCTTGAAGTTGTCGATAACGGTGCCGGAGAACTCGTCGGCGAAGTTCAGGACGTAAAACGGGATATCCAGCACCTGGGCCACCCGGCGCGCATCCTCGGCGGCATCCAGCGAACAGCAGCCGCTCTCGTTGTTGGCGGCGGCGCCTTTCCAGAGCTTCAGCATGATTCCGGTGACGTCGTAGCCGTCCTGCTTCATCAGGGCCGCCGCCACCGAAGAGTCCACGCCTCCCGACATGGCCACAACCGCTTTACGTTTCACGAGCCCGCCTTGGCGAACCGGGGTGCGATTGAGCGCAGCCGGGCTACCACGCCGCTCAGCGTCTCCACCACCGCCTCGACGTCCAGATCCAGGCTCCCCCGTCCCAGCGACAGCCGCAGCGAACCATGGGCCATCTCGGGCGCTATGCCCATTGCCATCAGCACGTGTGAAGGCTCCAGTGAACCCGAAGCACAGGCAGATCCGCTGGAAGCGGCAACCCCCTTCGAGTCCAACATCAACAACAAAGACTCACCCTCGACCCCCTGGATGCTCACGCTCAAGGTTCCCGGCACCCGGGGGGCGTCGCCGGCGTTGACCTCAACCCGCGGGATGGCGGCAAGGATCGATGCCTGGAGTTGGTCCCGGATCTTCCCCAACTGCTCACCCTGGAGCGCCACCTCGGCCGCCGAGATTTCGGCCGCGACCCCGAACCCGACGATCCCAGCCACATTGGGAGTGCCGCTGCGCAACTCCCGCTCCTGCCCGCCGCCGTGCAGTTGGGCCGCGATGGAGGTCTTGCGCCGGACGTAGAGCGCCCCGACTCCTTTGGGCCCGCCGAGCTTGTGGGCGGCAAAAGCCGCCATATCCACATCCAACGCTGCGACGTCAATCGGAATCTTGCCCAGGCCCTGAACCGCGTCGGTGTGCACCACCGCCTTGCTGTGTTGTTTGACCAGATCGACAATTTCGCGCAACGGTTGGATCGTGCCCACCTCGTTGTTGGCCAGCATCACCGAAACAATTGCCGTCTCCGACGACAGCGATGCCTTCAGGGCATCCAGGTTCACCAGCCCCCCGCCATCTACGGGAAGGAAGGTCACCCGGTAGCCCTGGCTCTCGAGCCACTCGGCGGAGTGGAGCACCGCATGGTGTTCGATGGAACTTGTGATGATGTGGCGGCGACGAGGGTCCGCTCTGGCCACGGCCCCCTTGAGAGCCAGGTTGTCGGCCTCGGTCCCCCCGGCGGTAAAGATGACCTCGGCAGGGTGGGCGCCTATTGCAGCCGCCACCTTTTCTCGGGCTTCTTCCAGGCCCTTCTTGGCTTCCCGCCCGGCGCCGTAGACACTGGACGGGTTCCCGAAGAACTGCTTTTGGTAAGGCAGCATCGCATCGATGACCTCGTCCATCATCGGAGTGGTGGCTGCGTAATCCAGATAGACCATGGGCCCCATTCTAGGGCAGCGCAGCGTGGTTCATTACCCGGACGGCACCCCTCCCAAACCGTTTATCGCGATCTCTGCCGGGTAGGAAAAACCCCAAGTGAGTCCCGGTGGGACCACCCGAGACCACAACCAAGAAGGAGGGTCAAGATGGCGGACACCGACATGGAGCAGCAGATTCGGCAGAATGCGGGCGACCGAATGCAGGACAACATCGAAAATGTCCAGGGCACCAAGAAGTGGGGCAACCTGGAGAACAACCCAGACGGCGGGGGCGGCGCCGACCTGCCGGGGAGCGACAGCCCGGAGGCCCAGCAGGCCCGTGAAGAATTCCCGAGGGCTTCCGAGTCCGAGGTGTTCGAAGCTGCGGAGCGTGCCAAGGCGAAGTTCGCCGGGACCTACGAAGGTGGGGGCGGCGTTGAGAGCGAAGCCGACGGGCAGAGCGCTGCCGGCGGGCAACCAGCAACGGGCAGTGACCCATCGGCCGAGGCCGGCGCCGCGAGCGCCAACCCCGACTCCGGCAACGAAGATCCGCCCGATGCCGGGAGAGTCGCCGAACAGGCCGAGGAAGGCGAAGGCCTGACCACCGGTCAGAAGTTGGCCGGCATCCTTTCCAGCGACCCGAACATGAAGTGGGAGTCGAAGCTGGCAGAAAAACTGAGTGGCGGAGACGACGAGAAGGCCGGCGGGGCCTAACGCACTCAGACGGTAGTGAAGTACTCCACGCCGTCGTCCCGGATCTCGTTGGCCGCCCTGCCCTGCGCCACGAGTACATCCAAATGGGCAGCGGCCTCCGAGACCGCGAGGAACCGGCAGTAAGAGCGGGCATCCGGGTACAGCACGGCTGAAACATCGAAGGCAGTCGCGCCGCCGGCCGTCAGGCACTGACTCACCTGATCGAGCCGGCGAGCGTGATGCCTTCGCATAAAGGCGATGGTTTCTTTCGGGTTGTCAATTACCGGTCCGTGGCCGGGATAGACGGTTTGTAGATCCAACGACTGCAGCAGATCCAAAGTTTCGAGGTAGTGCTTGAGGCTGTGACGCCTCCGGCTGGGCGAGTCCCCTTCCGGTTCCAGGATCGGCTCGATGAGCGGATTGGGGTAGGAGTGCGGCAGGAGCGTATCCCCCCCAAACAGGACACGGTGGTCGGGTTCCAAGAACCCCATATGCCCATCGGTGTGTCCGGGAAGCGCTATAGCAACCAGGTTGAGCTCACTGAACTCGAAAACTTCACCGTCGGCGATCGGGCGGCAATTAAGTTCACAAACCTTGTGTACCCGATTGACCGCCCTCTCCAGCTTTGAGATCTCCTTTAGGAGCAGTTCGGGGAAACCCGCCTCCTGGAGGTGCCGGCTCCATTCCCAGACCGGCCCGGTGTCGGCGATCCTTTCGATCTCTTTTTCACCCATGTAGGCCTTGACCCTGCCCGAGCCGTTACAGATCAGCGGGACCAGACCGTAGTGATCCGGGTGGCCATGGGTGACGAGGATTCGTTCCAGCGACTCAACGAAGAGGCCCTTGGCGGCGAAACCGAGCTTCAGCGCGTTCTCGCCCGCCAGCGTGTTCACGCCTGCGTCGATGAGCGTCATCGGATCCGACGCCACGATGTAGGCGTTCACCTGCCCCACCCCAAACGGAGTGGGTATCGGCAGGGTCTCGACCGGAAGGGTGTTTTGCAACCGCATCGCACCCAGGATAGCCCGAAGCGTCCGGCTGGGTGGACATCGCCGCAGACACAGACTTTCGGTTACGCTCGGCTTCCAATGGATTCGAAGCTCTGCTCCCGCGCGACGAAGCTAATCTGCCTGCTGATCGTTGCCTTCGGCGCCCTGATACCTCTCCCCGCGATGGGTACCGACTCCCCCCCGGTATCGCCGGCCCCGGGACCCACTGAGACGGCCGGCCCCAATCACACAACCTTGCCGCCCTACGACGGAGACGTGGCGCCCGTCAGGGTCAGAACCCGGACCGACAGGCTGATAAGCACGATCGCACCGATTGCCATGGTGCTGGTGCTGGTAGCCGGTCTCTACATCTATTGGCTGATCCGAAAAGGTCTTTAGACCTGCAACGAGGTGGTCTCAACCATCAGTTCAACATCCGCGCCCAGGCTCCGTAGTTTGCCGGCAAAATCCTCGTAGCCCCGCTCGACGTGATGAAAGTCGTGCACTTCGGTGGTGCCTTCAGCACCCAGAGCCGCCACAACCAGGGCCGCACCGGCCCTCAGGTCGGAACCCTTCACCGGGGCGCCCTGCAGCCCCGGCACCCCCCGGATCACCGCATGGTGGCCCTCGGTCCTTATGTCGGCTCCCATCCGAACCAGCTCCTGGGTGTGGGCGAAACGGTTTTCAAAAACGTTCTCGGTAACGATGCTCGTCCCCTCGGCGGACACCAAAAACGCCATCATCTGTGGCTGCAGATCGGTGGGGAATCCTGGGTAAGGAAGGGTCGCAAAATCGACCGCCCGCGGCCTGCGTTCACACTTGACCCGGATGCCGGACTCCGTGGGGGCCCACTCCGCTCCCGACAGGGCCAGCTTCTCCAAGAAAATCTCCATGGTCTCGGGCTGGGCGCCGGCAAGCTCGGCATCTCCTCCGGTTGCCAGCACGGCCAGGGCGAAGGTTCCGGCCTCAATGGGGTCCGCTGAAACCTGGTACTCGGTGGAGCTCATCCGGCCGACACCGGTGATCTCGATGGTCGAGGTGCCTGCGCCCCAAACCTGAGCGCCCATGGCATTGAGGAAGCTTGCCAGGTCCACGATATCGGGCTCCCGGGCCGCGTTCTCGATTACGGTCACCCCTTCCGCGAGCACCGCGGCGGTCATCAGGTTTTCGGTGGCTCCCCGGCTTGGGAAGTCGAGCACCAGCTTCTTGCCGACTAGCCTGTCGGCAATGCCTTCGAGGTACCCGTGGTCAAAGGTGAACCTGACCCCCAGTTGGGTCAGTCCAGCCTCGTGCATATCGATGGTGCGGTTGCCGATATTGCAGCCGCCGGGCATGGCCACCCGGGCGTGGCCGGAGCGGGCGAGCAGGGGACCCAGGACGTTGATCGACGCCCGCATACGGCGCACCAAATCGTAGGGAGCGATGGTGCTGATTTCGCCCGAGGTGTCTATCCGAAGGGTGTTGTCCTCAAACGACACCCCAGCGCCCAGGCGCTGGAGGACCTCGATCATTGTGAAGACATCACTGATACGGGGCACGTTGGTGAGCACCGTGGTCCCGTGCCCCAACAACGATGCCGCCATCAACTTGAGCGCCGAGTTCTTGGCGCCCGAGATCTGCACCCGGCCCGAAAGCCGCTTGCCCCCGTTTATCGTGAGGTAATTCACTTGGCGGTAGTACCCAGGATCAGGCCGGCTCTCCCGTTTCCGGCTCGGCCAGGATGATGACCTTGTTGTCCTTAACCGTCAAGAACCCACCGTCGATCTGGAATTTGTGATCGGTCCCGCCGGAGACAATCTTCACTTCGCCGGCCGGGAGCTGCGCCAAAATCGGCGTGTGCCCCGGCATTATCCCGATGGAGCCCTCCACGGTCTGAGTGGATATGAACTCCGCCGGGCCGACGTAAAGGTCGTCCTCCGCCGATACCAGCTGGACCTCCAGAGTGGTCAAGTCCTAGCCTTCCATCTTCTTGGCTTTTTCGATGGCCTGGTCGATGCCGCCGACCATGTAGAACGCCTGCTCGGGCAGGTGGTCGACTTCACCCTCGGTAATCATCTTGAAGCCACGGATCGACTCCTCGACGGGGACGGTTTCGCCGGGAATGCCGGTGAACACCTCTCCCACGTAGAAGGGCTGCGAAAGGAACTTTTGGATCTTCCGGGCACGGTACACGTCCAGCTTGTCCTCTTCGGACAGCTCGTCGATTCCCAGAATGGCGATGATGTCCTGCAGGTCCTTGTAGCGCTGCAGAATTCTTTTGACCTCGTTCGCCACGTTGTAGTGCTCGAGACCGACGTAGCGGGGGTCGAGCACCCGGGAGAACGACGCCAGCGGGTCGACCGCCGGGTAGATACCGAGGGCGAACACTTCACGGGACAGTGCGGTGAAGGCGTCCAGGTGGGCGAAGGTCGAGTGAGGAGCGGGGTCGGTGTAGTCGTCGGCAGGCACATAAATGGCCTGGATCGAGGTGATCGACTTTCCCTTGGTCGAGGTGATGCGCTCCTGCATCTCACCCATCTCGTCATTCAGGGTCGGCTGGTAACCCACCGCGGAAGGCATACGGCCCAGCAGCGTGGAAACCTCGGAACCGGCCTGGACGAAACGGAAGATGTTGTCGATGAACACCAAGACGTCACGGCGTTCGACGTCACGGAAGTACTCCGCCATGGTCAGGGCACTAAGGGCGACCCTGAGGCGCACGCCGGGGGGCTCGTCCATCTGGCCGAACACCATCGCGACCTTGGAGAGGACTTCTTCGCCCGCCTCGTTCATCTCGAGCCAGAGGTCGTTGCCCTCACGGGTACGCTCCCCCACGCCGGCGAACACGGAGTATCCACCGTGGGCCTGCGCGATGCGGTAGATCATCTCTTTGATCAGAACGGTCTTGCCGGTCCCGGCGCCGCCCAGCAGGCCGATCTTCCCACCGTTGACGTAGGGCTCCAGAAGGTCCACGACCTTGATGCCGGTGACGAGCATCTCGGTTTTGGGCTCCAGCTCATCGAAGGGGGGAGGAGTGCGGTGGATGCCCCAGCGCTCACGCAGGTCCAACTGCTCGTTGGGCGTGTCCAGGCAGGTACCAAGGACGTTGAAGACGTGGCCCAGGGTTCCCGGACCGACGGGAACCGTGATCGGGCCACCGGTGTTGGTAACAATCGCTCCACGCTTGATGCCGTCGGCCGGCGCCATGCAGATGGCTCGGACCAGGCCCTTACCGATGTGGGCGGCCACCTCGGCTACCAGGGTCTCCTTGCCGCCGCTCACGCTGCGCTCCAGGGTCAGGGCAAAGTGGATCTCGGGAAGGCCGTCCGGCGGAAAGTCGACATCGATAACGGGGCCGATGACTGCGACCACGCGTCCTTCGGGGAGTCCACTCCCGCCTTGATCGGTTTTCACATCGTCAGCAGCCATTACCATTTTCGTCGCTCCTTCAAATTGCATTGGGTCAGTTCTCGGTGCAGGAGGTGCTACTTCTTACCGCTAAGGGCTTCCGTCGCACCCACGATGTCTGCAATCTCGTTGGTGATCTCAGCCTGCCTGGCTTTGTTGGCCCGGAGCTGGTAGCTCTTGATCAGCTCCTCGGCTTTGTCGGTGGCGCTCTTCATCGCCCGCATGCGGGAGGCGTGCTCCGAAGTCGACGATTCCAGAAGGGATCCGTAAATCTTCACCTCGACGTAGCGGGGCAACAGAGCGTCCAGAAGCTGCTCGGGCTCCGGTTCGAACTCGAACACGGCGGACGGGTTATCCGACGACGACTCGGTCTTCTCACCGGACTCCGCTTTCGGCACCGGCAGGATCTGCTTGACCGTCGCCCTTTGAACCGCAGGGGACAAGAACTCGGTGTAGGCCAACATCACCAGATCGAGTTCTCCAGACACGTACGCCTCGATGATGTCCTTGGCGATGGTCTTTGCATCTTCATAGGTGGGCTTGTCGCTCATCCCCGAAAACCCGGCCTGCAGGGGAATCTGGCGGAACTTGAAGAAGTTGGCACCCTTGCGGCCGACCGAGGTAACCAGCGCGGTCCGCCCGGCCTGACGATGCCGCTCCGCCACCCTCTGGGCTTCCCGCAGCACGTTGGAGTTGTAGGCGCCGGCCAGTCCACGGTCGCCGGTCAACACGATAAGACCGACGTTGGTGATGGGATCCCTCTCCGCAAGCAGCGGAGAGGACTTCGCCTCGCTGGCCAACATGGAGATCATCTCTCCGATGGCGCGGGCGAACGGGCGCGCCCGCTCGGTCCTGGCCTGGGCCTTGGCGATGCGGCTGGCTGCAATCAACTGCATGGCGTTGGTGATCTTTTTGGTCGACTCGACCGTCTTGATCCGCCTGCGGATATCCCGTGCTTTTTCTGCCATGTTGGGTGCTTACGCCTCCTCAGACATCTCGTCGGCGTTCTCGGCCTCGGCCGGCGGAGCTGCCTCAGCCTTGGCCGCTGCGGGTTTTGCCGCAGGCACCGACACTTCGGCCGCACTGAAGCTCGCCTTGAACTCCTCGATCACCTTGCGGAGCGCCTTCTCGATCTCTTCGGGGAAGTCGCCCTTGGACCGGATGTGTTCGTAAATCTCCGGGGCCCTGGTTCCTACGTACTCGCGAAGGCCCGTGTCGAACTCGATCAGATCGGTCAGGGGCACATCGTCCATGTACTTGTTGGAACCGGCGTAGATCGAGACACACTGCTCCTCGACGGGCATCGGGCTGAACTGGCCCTGCTTGAGGAGCTCGGTCAGCCGAGCGCCACGGTTGAGCTGCGCCTGAGAGGCCTTGTCCAGATCAGAACCGAATCCGGCGAATGCCGCCAGTTCTCGGTACTGAGCCAACTCGATCTTCAGCGGACCGGCAATCTTTTTGATCGCCTTGATCTGGGCTGCGCCCCCCACCCGGGAGACCGACGTACCGACGTTGATGGCCGGACGGAAGCCCTGGTAGAACAGGTTGGCTTCGAAGAAGATCTGGCCGTCGGTAATCGAAATCACGTTGGTAGGGATGTAGGCCGAAAGGTCTCCCTCTTTGGTCTCGATGACCGGCAGAGCCGTCAACGAACCTCCGCCCAACTCCTTGGAGAGACGAGCCGAACGCTCCAGCAGGCGGGAGTGGAGGTAGAAGACGTCGCCCGGGTATGCCTCACGGCCCGGGGGCCGGCGAAGCAGTAGGGAGATCTGGCGGTAGGCGTCGGCCTGCTTGGAAAGGTCGTCGTACACGATCAGGACGTGCTCACCCTTGTACATCCAGTGCTGGCCGATGGCACAGCCGGAGTACGGCGCCAGGAACTTGAAGGCGCCGGGAGCGGCAGCAGGAGCGTTCACCACGCAGGTGTACTCCATGGCGCCGGCTTCCTTTAGCCCGCTTAGGACCTCGGCCACTGTGGAGTTCTTCTGACCGATGGCCACGTAGATGCACTTGACCGCCTTGTCGGTTCCCCAGTACTGCTTCTGGTTGACGATGGTGTCGATGGCCACCGCGGTTTTACCGGTCTGCCGGTCCCCGATGAGGAGCTCTCGCTGCCCTCTGCCTACGGGGATCATGGCGTCGATGGCCTTGATACCGGTCTGAAGGGGCTCGGTAACCGGCTGGCGGTTGATGACCGAGGCCGCCTGCAACTCCAGCTCTCTGGTGCCGTCGATCTTGGACTTGTCCAGCGGGCCCAGACCGTCGATGGGGTTACCCAGGGCGTCGACCGCACGCCCGAGGTAGGCGTCGCCCACCGGGATCGAGAGCACGTTGTGGGTCTGCGTTACCGGCATTCCCTCTTCGATTGCGTTGGCGTCGCCCAGGATGACGACACCCAGCTGCTCGGGCTCAAGGTTCAGTGCGATGCCGATCAGGTCCCCGGGGAACTTCAGCATCTCGTTGGCCACGACATTCGGAAGCCCGACGACGCGTGCGATACCGTCGCCGGCCTCAATGACTCGTCCGACTTCCTGCTGAGTGGTTGAGGGCTTGAAGTTTTGGAAGAGGTTGTTGAGCGCAGCCTTTACCTCATCCGGTCCTATGGTCAGATCGGGCATCAGTTCTCCTCTACGTACGTTCTTGCTTTGAGTTAGTCCACCCCGAGGTGCTGCTTGAGCTGCGCCAGCTTGCCCCGTACGGTGCCATCGATAACGATGTCCCCAACCTTGGCCAGCACGCCGCCGATGACACTCGGGTCAACAATCGCTTTTACCTCGACGTTGCGCCCGGTTGCAGCCCTGAGGGCCTGCGCAAGCGCCTCCCTTTGAGCGGAGTCGAGCGCAACAGCCGAGCGAACCTCGGCCACCTCTTTGTTGGATTCGACCGCGGCGATGTTCGACAGCTCGTCCGCGATCTCCACCAACTCGCGGGCCTTGCCCTGGCTGATCACAAAACGAATTGCATTCAGCGTGTGGGACGAAGCCTGCTTGCCGAGCAACTCCTGGAGAAGCTGCTCTTTGCCCGAAAACGGAATGGCGATGTCGGTCAATGCCCGCCGAAGTTCGGTGTGCGACTCCACTGCCCGGGCAACCCGGAACAGCTCATCCGAAACCCGGGCGACATCGCCTTCGGCCTGCGCGATCTCGTAGAGCGCCCGGGCGTAGCCCTTGACTCCATTTGCCTCGCTCAAGACTTCGCCGCCTCGCTCTTGCGGATGTCGGCGATGAAGCTGTCGACCAGGTCCCGATGGGAGTCCGCGTTGAGTTCACGCTGGACGATCTGTCCGGCGATGGTGGTGGACCACACCGTCAACTGGCTCTCCAGTTCGTTGAGGATCCGCTCCCTTTCGCCGGCAAGCTGCCTTCGCGCCTTGTCGACGATCAGTCGGGCATCACCTTCGGCACGGGAGATCAGATCCTGACGGACCTTCTCTGCCTGGCCACGGGCTTCCTCGACCAACTGCGTGGTCTCCTCGCGGGCCGCTGCCACCCTGCTCTTGTAGTCGGCAAGGATCTTTTCGGCTTCGTTTCGGGTGGCTTCGGCGGCTTTGATCTCGTCTGCGATCTTGCGCTCCCGGTCCGCCAGGCCTTCCTGAAGCTTCGGGAAAACCTTTTTGGAGAGAAGGAAGAGCACCACGAGGAATGCCACCGTCGTCCATACAACAAGTCCCCACTGAGGCTCGAAGGGGTTAAATCCCCCTTCGCCCTCAGCGGCTTCCGTAGCTAGTAGTACCAAATGCATTTGCAGGCCTCCTAGAAGATGCCCAGAAGAAGGAGCAGTGCGACGATCAGGCCGTAGAGAACCTGCGCCTCGGCAAGTGCGAATCCGACGAACATCAGACCCTGCAGCGTGCTGCGTGCTTCCGGCTGCCGGCCGATGCCCTCAAGACCCTTGGACCACAGGATGCCGATACCCGTAGCGCCTCCACCTGCTGCCAAACCGATCGCCAGACCGGCTCCGAGCTGCTGAAGACCCTTGTCCGTCATACCGGTCGCAGCTTCCTGCGCCAGTGCTGTAATGCTCAAACCCTTCTCCTTTCGATCTTTACCGGGCCGGTAGCGAGATTAGTGGCCCGGGTGAAGTGCGTCATTGATGTAGATAGTGGTCAGGAAAGCGAAGATCACGGCCTGAATGAAGGCAACGAACAAGGCAAACCCGGTAAAGATGACCATGAAGAGCAGCGAGATCGGCAGGATGCCGTAGATCACTGCAGTGCCTGCTGCCAGGAAGATGAAGCCGGCGAAAACCAGCAGCATCAGGTGGTCGGCAAGCATGTTGGCAAAAAGTCGAACAGCCAGCGAAAGCGGCCGGGCCAGCTGCGAGATGATCTCAATGAGGAACATCAACGGCACCATGACCTTCGGGAGTCCCGGGGGGACAAGCGTCTTAAGCCAGAACTTGAGCACACCGTTCTTCGCCATGCCGATGGTGATCGCCAGGACGTAAACCAGGATAGCCAGCGTGGCGGTCACAAAAATGTTGGCGGTGGCGGTGAAGCCGATGTACGGGATGAGTCCCACCGAGTTAAGGAAAAAGATAAAGAAGAAAACGGTTGCGATGAACGGGAACCACTTCTTACCGTCCTTGTTGTTCATCACCGAGTAGACGATGTTGACCTTCACAAAGTCGACCATGACCTCAATGACGTTCTGAACGCCGCTGGGGACCAGAGAACGCTTCTTGGCAGCCATCCAAAAGATCGCCAGACAGAGGAACGACGCCAGCCAAATGTTGACTACTGCGTTGGTGGGAGAAAGGTCAATCCCGCCAATCTCCCAATGGGGAGCCCAGCCGTAGTGGTGCGGCGTCAGGTGCCCTGTGAGTTCGGTAAACGGTGACTCTTTCTCAACTGCCTCTGTTGCCAAGAACAACGCCAACCCTGGTTCCTCCTAACCGATGATTCCCCGGGCCCTCAATTGCTTGAGTGCTCGGGGTGCCTCTGTCACTACGAGAATCAACCAGCACGCCGCAAGCGCAAGCAGGTAGGCCCGGGTAGCGGGCTTCCCCAGCGTCAGGTACAGCGCCACCCCGGCTCCGATAATGGCTGCCAGGCGAAGCGCTGCGTTCCTTGTGACCTGCGGATCGAAGGTGCTGTCTGCAAACTTGCGGAACACGTGCGACCGAACATAGCCGATTACATAAACAGCAGCCGCCAGGCAACCGGCAAACGCGCCGATGGCTGCAGAACTACCCCCGGCACCCAGGCCGACAATGGCCGCCAGTACGCCGATGGTGAAAGCTTTGAGCAAAACTCGCCGTGCGGTCGCCGATGCAGGTTCTTGGACAGGCGCCTCGAGTTCAACGGCCACAGCCTCGGACTCCACGGCTGCGCCATCCACTTCCTGCTCAGTCGACTTTGTCTGTTCCATATGTCCTGTAAAGCCTCAAAACTCCTGCTGCGCCGCCCAATAGAGCGAAGACGAAAAGGAAGATCACTCGCGTGTTCAACCAGCCGTCTATCAACCAACCAAGAAAGGCGCCCACGGCGGTCGTGGCGACAAGTTCGACCGCAAGCCCCATTGCGTTGCCGTAGTGCGACGTGAACGGAGGCTTGGAGTTTTCGGGCATCAGGTCGTCCGACCCTTTCCCAGGCGCGAAATGCCGCTCACGATTGCGGGAACAACTAATCCCGACCGTGAACCGCCCACATAGTAGTCGGGAATTGAAGTAACGGGCAAATGGCATCCGGGGGCTCCGCCCCCGGACTCCCCCGTCAAGCCTGCGGCTGGGCCGCTCAAGCTACCTGTCAAACCGGGGGCAGCGTCGCTCAAAGGGACTTTCCGCTCAACTTGGGGAGGGCGGTGTACAGAACCATCCACAGGCCCGCCGCGGCGAACGGGAGCATATAGACCGGGGCGAACGACAACGCCAGCGTCATTCCCGCTATCACGGCCGTCCATGCGTACATGATCAGGACGGCCTGCTTGTGGCCGTGCCCGATCTCCAGCAACCGGTGATGCAGATGCTCCTTATCCGGATGGAAGACCGGAAGCCCCTTGCGGGCCCGGCGGAAGATGGCAAGGACGGTGTCCAAAAGGGGGATGGCCAACACGATCAACGGGATGGCCAGCGGCAGGTAAAACAGGAAAGCAGCCGAGATGTCCGATTGGTTCTGGGTGGCGGACCGGCCCACGCCCGCCACCGTTGAGGTGGCCAACAAGAACCCGAGCACCATACTCCCGGAGTCCCCCATAAAGATCCGGGCCGGGTTGAAGTTGAAGCGCAGGAACCCGATGGTCACGCCAACAATGACCGCCGAGATCAGCGCGGCGGTCGGCTCGGGACCCGCGAGTCCCTGGACCTGAAGCTGGTAGGTGTAGATAAAAAATGTGCCCGCGGCTATGGCGGTCACCCCCGCGGCCAGTCCGTCCAATCCATCCATCAGGTTCACGGCGTTCACGATCAGGACGATCCAGGCGATCGTGGCCAGAGCGGATATGTCGGCCGACATAGAAAGGGCGCCCACGCCGCGAAAAGGAACCCGGAAGTACTCCAGCCGAACCCCGGAAAGGAATACAAAACCCGCCGCCAGCAACTGGCCCGCCAGCTTCATGGGAGCACCCAGGCCCCTCAGATCATCGAAGACCCCCAGGGCAAAGATGATCCCGGCCCCGACGATAATTGCGAACAATTCCGGCGCCGGCCAGACGAACAGCGGCCGGAAGGATCCTTTAAAAGGCCCCTGTAAGGACGCAAATGCCAAGGAGACGATGAAGCCGATGAACATGGCGATGCCGCCCAGCGTCGGGGTCGGCACGGCGTGGACCTTACGATCGTTGGGCACGTCCACGGCGCCCACCCGCCTGCTGAACTTGAGGACTGCAGGGGTGGAAACATACGTAACGAAGGCGGCAACAACCAGGACCATCAGATAGCGGGTCACTGCGCCATTCTAGACTGCCGCCGGGCGCCCACCTCCGATGCATTTGACCGTTCCAATGCGCAGCCTTACGGTTCAGGACATGGACAAGTACTGGGCAGCCCTCGAAACGACAGATCCGGACATCGCAGGACTGATAAACGGGGAGCAGAAGCGCCAAGCCCAGTCGATCCGCCTGATCGCCTCCGAAAACTACGTCTCTGAAGCAGTCCTAGCGGCTACCGGGTCTCTTCTCACCAACAAGTACTCAGAGGGCTACCCGCGCAAGCGCTACTACGAAGGCCAGCAGTTCATTGACCCCATTGAAGATCTGGCCATCCAACGGGCCAAAGATCTCTTCGGCGCCGAGCACGCCAACGTACAGCCCTATTCCGGCTCACCATGCAACCTGGCGGTCTATCTGGCGTTCCTTCAGCCGGGCGACACCGTCATGGGAATGGCGCTGCCGTCCGGGGGTCACCTGACCCACGGCTGGAGCGTTTCGGCCACCGGCCGGTGGTTCCGAGCCGTGCAGTACGGGGTTCGCAAGGACGACCACCTCATCGACTACGACCAGATGCGGGACCTGGCCATCAAGGAAAAACCGAAGCTGATCTGGGCCGGCGGCACGGCAATCCCCCGCCAGATCGACTTTTCGATCTTCGCCGAGGTGGCCAAAGAGGTCGGCGCGGTCTTCGCGGCCGATATTGCCCACATCGCCGGCCTGGTGGCGGGTGGAGCCCACCCCTCCCCGGTCCCCTATGCCGACGTGGTGACCACCACCACCCACAAAACGTTGCGTGGGCCGAGGGGCGCCATGGCCATGTGCCGGACCGAACACGCCAAGGCCATCAACTTTGCAGTATTCCCCGGGCTTCAGGGCGGGCCGCACAACCACACCACTGCGGCGATCGCGGTGGCCCTAAAGGAAGCGTCGCAGCCGGCATTCAAGGACTACGCCCACCAGATTGTTGCCAACGCCAAAGCGCTGGCGGCTGCCCTGATCGATCGTGGGTTCGACCTGGTTTCCGGCGGCACGGACAACCACCTGATCCTGATCGACCTCACCAACAAAGGCGTCTTCGGCAAACCTGCCGCCAAGGCGCTGGACCGGGCGGGGATCGAACTCAACTACAACACGGTCCCCTTCGACCCACGCAAACCGTTCGACCCGTCGGGCATCCGCCTCGGCACCCCTTCAGTGACAACCCGCGGCATGAAGGAACCGGAGATGGCGCGGATCGCGGAGTGGATGGACCAGATTGTCTCGGCCCCCGAGGACGACGACCTGGCCAAGAAGGTGTCCGCTGAAATTACGGACTTCTGCCGGAGCTTCCCGGCTCCCGGAACCATCGCCTGACCCGGGCGAGAGCCCGCTGAAATCAGCTTAGGCGCCCGGGGCTAGCGAGACCGCCCCTCGCACTCCTCAATCTCGATCTGATGGATCTGGTCCACCCTCGGCTGGTGCCGGCCACCCTCGAATTCAGTGGCCAGGAACAGATCCGCTATTTCGTAGGCCATGTGGGTCGTCACTATCCGGGCCCCCATTGCCAGCAGGTTGGCGTCGTTGTGGAGCCGGCACATCCTGGCGGTCCACAGTTCGTTGCACAGAGCGGCCCGGGCCCCGTGGACCTTGTTGGCCGCCAGCTGTTCACCTTGGCCGCTGCCTCCTAAAACAATTCCCCGCTCCGCCTCTCCACGGACAACGGCCCGGGCGGCGGCGGCGCAGAACTTCGGGTAATCGACGGAAACCTCGGAGTCCGTGCCGCAGTCGATGATCTCGTGGCCCTGACCGGTTAGGTACTCGACCAGGGCGGACTTCAGGGCATACCCCGCGTGGTCGGATGCGATCGCTATTTTCACGGGGGTAACTCTACAATCTTTTCCCGGATCGCCGGACCGGGTGTCGTCCCGGGGGCCGACCGGAGCGGTCAACTAGCGCAGGATCCGGGGTTCCCCGAGCATGGAGATCACCTTGGAAGGCGGCGAACTGAGCATCCCACCGTCGACGTAAATACCCGGACCAGTGCCCAAATCCAGCAGCACCTCCTGTAGGACGGCTGCGGTCGGGTTGCCGCTTGGGTTGGCGCTGGTGGCAACCATCGGCCCACAATCGCGCAGCAGTTCCAGGGTAAACGGGTGGTTCGGGATCCTAAGGCCGACCGTCGTCCCGTCGCCCCCGATGTCGGGGACGTCCTCGGTGGTCCTGACCACAATGGTCACCGGGCCGGGCCAACTGCGCATGGCCATCTCGAGCGCCTCTTTATCGAACTCGCCGAGCAGGCGTGCGGTTTTAATGTCGGGGACCAGGATGGGCAGGGGCTTAGAGCGCGCCCGGCCCTTCAACTTGAAAATTTTATCGATGGCTTTCGGCCGGTCCAAGCGAGCCGCTACTCCGTAGACGGTGTCGGTGGGGATGACCACCACTCCCCCCTCCTCGAGCACCTTGGCGGTCTTGTACAGGGCGGTGCGCGACCGGGCAGACAGGATGGTGGCTATGGCTTCCTCCCCTCAACAAAACGAGGCCTGCCGGCCAGATCGTCGGTAATCCGGACATCTTCGAACTGTTTACCGAACCACATGCTCAAATTCTCCCACTGCTCAAGGCCCGCGGTCTCCATAACCAGGTGACCGCCGGACGCCAACCAACCGGCGCCCTCATCAATGATCTTGACGCAGGTCCGCATCCCCTCGTCGCCCGCCAGCAGCGCCAACTGCGGTTCATGCTCCCGCACCTCGGCGGGTGCGTTCATCCAAACGTCCTGAGACAGGTACGGGGGGTTGGAAACGACCAAATCGAACTTTCCCTTCTCAAGTCTGGGGAGCGGCGAAAAAAGATCCCCGAAGTGCAGCTCGACATTGGTCAAGCCCGACTCCCGAAGGTTTGTGCCCGCCCACCTGAAGGCATCTTCGCTGATCTCGGTAGCCCGGACGCGGCAATCGGGTCGCTCCGTGGCCAGAGACAGGGCGATTGCGCCCGAACCGGTGCCGATGTCCAAAACCAGCGGTCCGTCGGATCCCTCAAGGATCTCCAGGCACCGCTGCACCAACATCTCGGTCTCCGGGCGGGGCACCAGGACCCCCGGTCCAACCTTCAGCGTCAGTCCCCGGAAACCCTGGACGCCGGTGATGTACTGCAGGGGCCGGCCGGAGCAGCGAGCGGCCACCATCTGGTCCAACCGTGCCACCTGGGTGGCCGCCACCGGCTCGTCGATGCCGGCGTACAGGTCGGCTCGCCTGATACCCAAAACGTGTCCCACCAGGATCTCCGCCTCGTTGCGGGCACCGGTCGGGCAACGGCGCTGAAGATCGAGGGTGGCGGCGTCGAGAACCTTCCCGATCGTGTACTGCATTATTCGCCGGTCAGCTGCTCGGTTCTCAACTTGGCTATCAGGGCGTCGATGAACGGGTCCAACCCGCCGCTCATCACCTCAGGGACGTTGTGGACGGAGACCTTCACCCGGTGGTCGGTAACCCGGTTTTGAGGAAAGTTGTAGGTCCGGATCTTCTCCGAGCGATCAACACTTTTGACCTGGTTCTTGCGGGCGGCGGAGTCCTCCGCGGCCCGGCGGTCCAGCTCAATCTGGTGCAGGCGCGCCCTCATGATGCGCAGCGCCTTGTCCCGGTTCTGTAGTTGAGACTTCTCATCCTGACAGGTGACCACCGTGCTGGTGGGAAGGTGGGTCAGGCGCACCGCCGAGTCGGTGGTGTTAACCGACTGGCCGCCCGGTCCCGACGAACGGAAGACATCCCATTTCAGATCTTTGGCGTCGATCTGGATCTCCACCTCCTCAGCTTCCGGCATGACCACCACGCCGATTGCCGAGGTGTGTAGCCGGCCCTGGGACTCGGTCTCCGGAACCCGTTGCACCCGGTGAACCCCCGCCTCGTGTTTCATCCTCGAGTAGGCTCCCTTGCCCTTCACGGCGAAGGTGATGTCCTTCAAACCGCCCATATTGGAGGGGGTGGAGTTGAGGACCTCGGTCTTCCATCCCCGTCGTTCGGCGTATCCCTCGTACATCTTGAAAATTTCGCCGGCAAAGAGCGCCGACTCGTCTCCGCCTTCCCCCGCCTTCACCTCAACGATCACGTCCTTGCTGTCGGTGGGGTCCGTGGGCACCAGCAGGACCTTGAGTTCCTCCTCCAATTTGGCGGCTAGAGCCCCCTGCTCGTCGATCTCGGCTTCGGCCATCTGCCTCATCTCCGGATCGGAGGTTTCGTTCAGGAGTTTGCGCGCCTCGTCGACCTCCTCCAAGGCCACTTTCCAACGCCGATAGGTGAGCACCGTGGGCTCCAGTTCGGAGTTCTCCTTGCCCAGCTCGCGAAGAAGGTTGGCGTTGGACGTGATATTTGGGTCCATCAGTTTGGCCTGGACCTGCTGGTAGCGCGTGTCTATCTCGCTTAGCCGGCCGAACAACGCATCACTCACTCGAACTGGTTCCCTTCCTGATCCGGACGCGCCTGTAGTACTCAAAATGCTCTTGGGGGCTAAGCCGGTTCCACTCCGGGAAGGCCCTTTTCCGGGTGCAGCAGGTCACCGGCACGCTCGATCGGCGAGGCGACCTCGTAGATCTTTACCGTGGAAGGCTCGGCCGCGGCGACGCGGTTGATGACGCCCTCCATCGCCTTGATGGCAACTTCTATCTGATCGAGCGTCGGGGGACGGGTGGTGATCTTCTGAAGAGCCAGGCCGGGAAGACTGACGGTACGGAAAATGATGGAGCGGTCGTTCTTCCCCGCCGCCCGGATGACTTCGTAAGAAAGCCCCGCCACCACCGGGATCATGAATACCCGGGCCGCCAATTTGAAGGGCAGAGCGGCGTCGGCCAGCAAAAGGTCGGCCACGAAGTGCCCGATGATCGCCACAAACATCACTATGAACAGGAAGTTGGTGCCGCAACGGACGTGGAGGGTGGAGTAGCTGTCGATGACCTTGGGATCCATAGGATCATCGTTTTCATAGGCATAAATCGTCTTATGCTCGGCGCCGTGGTACTGGAACACCCGTTTGATGTCGGGGACCAGTGAGATCAACAGAATGTACCCGAGGAAAAAGCTGATGCGGATGCCGCCCTCGAACAGGTTCTGAAGGAGGTCGCCCTCCACGCCGATCCGGTTGCCGCCCCACTTGGATATGAAGGCGGGGATGGTGACGAACAAAGCCAGGATGATAACCATGCCGATCCCCAGGCTTGCGTTCATCGCCTTTTCGATCTTGGCGGTCTCCTCCGGAGAGTCGTTCTCCTCCTCGACCGCGTAGGAACCCGAAATCTTGAGCGCCTTGAACCCGAGGTTCAACGACTCGACCAGGGTCCATACGCCACGCAGAAGGGGCTTGCGGGTCCACTTGTGTTCCGCTCCGTAACCGGGAAGCGCGAAGGCGTGGACGGCAATGTCTTTGTTCGGCTTGCGCACGGCAACGGCCCATGACTCGGGGCCGCGCATCATGACGCCCTCCATCACGGCCTGCCCCCCTATAGAGGGTTTACTCGCCACTGCTGGTGCTCATGGCAAACAGGCCGGACCTTGCGCGATTTTCGGTTTCTCGGAACAAGCGATCCCTACTCGGCGGGTGCGGCGCCGGCACGTTTGCCGTACTTGCGCTCGAAGCGCTCGATCCGTCCTCCGGTGTCGACCATCTTCTGCTTGCCCGTGTAGAAGGGGTGGCACTGGGAGCAGAGTTCCGTGCGCATCTCGGTTAGGGTCGAGCGGGTCTCGAAGGTGTTTCCACAGGAGCAGTGCACCGTGGCCATCTTGTAATCGGGGTGAATTCCCGTCTTCACGTTAATCTCCTTGAAATCTGTATTTTGCGGAACCAAATCCTGCGTGCCGCGTTCCAGTCGAGAGTAACACCGTCGTCGAACGGCAATCTAGTTTGGCCGTCGGGGGTAGGATTTAGATCATGGACCCCCAAGCAGTCCGCAAGGATTTCCCGGTGCTTTTTCAGCAGGTCAACGGGCATCCGTTGGTCTACCTGGACAACGGCGCCACTTCCCACCGTCCCCTGGCGGTGATCGATGAGATCAAGCGGTTCGAGGAAGAGGACAACTCCAACGTCCACCGCTCGGTCCACACGCTCGGACAGCGGGCAACCGAACTCTTTGAAGGGGCCCGCACCAAACTGGCCGCACTTTTGGGAGTCCCCGGCACCAACGGTCTGATCTTCACCAAATCGGCCACCGAGTCGTTGAACCTGGTCGCCTACGCATGGGGACGGCACCACCTCTCCGAGGGCGATGAGGTCCTGATCACCGAGATGGAACACCACTCCAACATCGTTTCTTGGCAACTGGCCTGCAAAGACACCGGCGCGGTAATCAAGGCCGTCCCCGTGGACGACAACGGCGTCCTGGACATGGCCGAGTACGACCGCCTGCTCTCCAACAAGACCAAGGTCGTGGCCGTCTGCCACGTTTCCAACGTGCTCGGCACGATCAACCCGATCGCCGAAATCTCCGCCAAGGCCCACCGCGTCGGGGCGATAGTCGTTTGTGACGGCGCCCAGGCGGTCCCCCACATGGCAATCGACATCCCCTCGCTGGACTGCGACTTCTATGCCGGCACCGGCCACAAGATGTGCGCCCCCACCGGGATCGGATTCCTCTGGGGCCGCGAACACATCCTTGAGGAGATGGAGCCGTTCCACGGCGGCGGAGACATGATCCTGGACGTGTGGATCGACCACTCCAGCTACAACGAGATCCCCTACAAGTTCGAGGCCGGCACCCCGCCGATCTCGCAAGCGGTGGGCCTGAGCACCGCTATCGACTACCTCAATAACCTCGGCTGGGAAGCCATTCGCCGGCACGAGATCGAGATAACCCGGTACGCACTCGATCGCCTTGCGGAGCTTCCCGACATCACCGTCTACGGTCCGACGGATGCCGAGCTAAAGGGCGGGCTGGTTTCGTTCAACATCGACGACATCCACCCGCACGACGTCGGCACAATCCTGGACGGCAAGGGAGTTGCCATCCGGGCCGGTCATCACTGCGCCAAGCCGCTCATGCGTAAACTGGGGGTAGGCGCGACCAATCGCGCTTCTTTTTACATTTACAACACTCATAGCGATGTCGACGCCCTTGTTGACGCCCTGGAGAGTTGCCGAAAGATGTTCGGCTAAGGAGGGCCAGCCGTTGAGCGACCTTGAAGACCTTTATAAGGAAGTAATCCTCGATCACTACAGGACCCCGCGCAACCGGGCCAAGATCGAAAATGCCGACGTCCACCTGCACCGGGACAACCCCCTGTGCGGGGACGAAATCGACCTTTACGTCGACATCGAGGACGGCCGGGTCACCAACGTCGGCTTTGAGGGCCGGGGGTGCTCCATCTCCCAGGCATCGGTTTCGATGATGACCGAGAAGCTCAAGGGCCTGTCCATCGCCGAGGCGGAGGAGTTGGCCAACACGTTCAAGTCCATGATGCAGGGAGAAGCGGCCGAGGATGAGGACGCGCTGGGTGACCTGCTGGCACTGCAGGGAGTTCAGAAGTACCCGGTGCGCATCAAGTGTGCGCTGCTCGGCTGGAACACCTTCCTGGAAGGTGTGAAGGTTCATAACGAGAAGCACGGAGCCTGACAACACCAACTCCTCAGGCTCCGGGCCCCCGGAAGCCACCTAGCAACGAACACACCTGATCCTCGCGCCCAATAGGCCGCTACCGCCCGGACGAATTAGGCGCGCTCAGGGCGCCCCAAAAAGCCGCCCATTTCGGGCCACGCCCCCAAAGAGGGCGGCGGCCGGTCCCAACCTCCGGGGCTCGGCAAAGGGCCGGCAGCCGCAGTCTCCGGGCACCTCCGGCGGGGCGCAGGTAAAGAGGCGTTTTGTCCGGGCCGGTGCTCCCGCCACATAATGGTCCCGGAAACTCCGCACCGGTCCCCTTTTCACAACCTGTTTGGAGGTAGACGTTGCTAGAAGGTCTCGCCCGCTTCAGCTTCCGGCACAAATGGCTGATGTTCCTGATTTGGATCCTCATCCTTGCCGGAACAGTAGTGCTCTCAATCACTGAGGGCGGCAAGCTCAGCAACAACTTCAGCCTGCCGGGCACCGAGACCCAAAAGACGGTCGACATCCTAGAAGAGAAGATGCCGGCGCGTGCGGGGGACTCCGGGCAAATCGTATTCAAGACCACCGGCGACATTGAAGCGGTCAGGGAGCGGATGGAGGCCGGGTTCGCAGCCGCCGAAGAGGCCAGCGGCGAATACCTGGTGGGGATAGTCAGCCCCTACAGCCCGCAGGGTGCCGCCAGCCAGATCGCCCGGGTCGGCGCTTCGGCGGGCAAGATCGCCTATGCCGAGATGCAGTTCGACCGCCTTGCCGTACAACTCCCACTGGAACTCTCCGATGAGATTGAAGAGGCCGTAAAAGAGGCAGCCAAGCCGGGCGACGACCTGACCATCGAGTTCGGAGGTCCTCCGTTCCAGGAACTCGCGCCGACGATCGGCATCAACGAGATCATCGGAATCATCGCAGCGGTCTTTATCCTGCTGATCTCCTTCGGGTCCGTCCTCGCCATGGGACTGCCGATCTTCACTGCGCTGTTCAGCGTCGGCATCGGCTTTATGAGCCTTACCCTATTGGCCCGGTACATGGACGTGGTGACCTTTGCGCCGCTGGTGTCGGCCATGATCGGCCTGGGTGTCGGGATCGACTACGCACTTTTTATCGTCACGCGTTACCGCCAGAACCTCAATCAGGGCATGGATGTCGAGGCCGCGGTGGTGAAGGCCATGAGCACCGCAGGTCGTGCGGTCGTGTTCGCCGGAATAACCGTGATCATCAGCCTGATGGGCATGTTCTTGATGGAGTTGTCCTTCATCAACGGACTGGCGGTAGGCGCCGGCATTTCGGTGCTCGTCACCATGCTGGCATCCATAACCCTGCTACCGGCCCTGATGTCTCTGGTCGGCCGGCGCATCGACAGCCTCTCCGTTCACTTCAAGCGCAAGGGAAAGCCGGCCAAGCCGCCTGAGGCCGGGTTCTGGTACCGGTGGAGCCGCTACATTCAAAGGCACCCGATCGTCGCGGCCGTCCTGTGCCTGGCAGTTTTGGGGGCACTGGCCGCCCCTGCCTTCAGCATCCGCCTCGGCAACCAGGACGCCGGCAACGGTCCCAAAGAGTTGACCAGCCGCCGGGCCTACGACCTGCTCACCGAGGCGTTCGGCCCCGGGACCAACGGGCCTTTGCTGGTCGCGGCAAGCTTCGACTCGGCCGAATCCCTACCCCGGCTGCAACAACTTGCGGGCGACCTGGCCGCCGATCCCGGCGTTGCCGCCGTAAGCCCGGTCATCCCCAACGACCCTGAAAATCCAACTGCGGCCGTCATCCAGGTATTCAGCAAGTTCGCTCCGCAGGACGAAAGGACCGATGATCTGGTCCGGCACCTCAGGGAGGAATTGATCGCCCCGGCGGCCGGAGACGGCCTGGTCATACATGCCGGTGGAGCGGCCGCGATCGGCGTGGACCTAACCGACAAACTGACCGAACGTCTTCCCTACTTCTTCGGCGGGGTCATTCTCCTCAGCTTCCTGCTGCTGATGGCCGCATTCCGATCGGTCCTGGTGCCCCTGAAGGCGGCGATCATGAACATCATCGCCATCGGCTCTGCCTTCGGTGTGCTTGTCGCAGTCTTCCAGTGGGGCTGGTGGCCGGCGGAATCGATCGGTGTCGACCGCACCGGACCCATTGCTGCGTTCAGCCCGATGTTGCTGTTCGCCATCCTGTTCGGGCTTTCCATGGACTACGAGGTCTTCCTGCTCTCCAGGATCAAAGAAGAGCACGACAACGGCAAACCGAACGCAGAGGCCGTGGCCGACGGGCTAGCCGGCACCGCCCGGGTCATCACCGCAGCGGCCGCGATCATGGTTACCGTCTTCTTCTCATTCGTACTGGGCGACGACCCGAACGCCAAGCTGGTTGGGCTCGGCCTGGCGGCGGCAGTCCTCATCGATGCCACATTGGTCCGCATGGTGCTGGTACCGGCAACCATGGAGTTGCTGGGAGAGGCCAACTGGTACCTGCCCAGGTGGCTCGACAAGATACTGCCGAACATCAGCATCGAGGGCGAAGACCACCCCGGGGCCCTTCCCCCGACCGCCGGGGACTTCGACAACGGCGATAGTGCCGCAGTTGCTGCGGGGTCCGGGGACCGCAACTACCGGACCGTAGAGGCCCGGCCGCAGGCCGCGTTCCCCAGGCACCCTGCTTACCAATCGGCTGCCGCCCCTGGGTCTTCAGGGATCACGCCCCGAAGCGACCGCGAGCGCTCCCCGTCCGAACTCGACCACCTACTCCGGGACCTGCCGTTCAAAGCGGGCATCGGAGACGTGAGATCGAACCTCGAACAGGTCGCGGAAGCGACCTACCTACACTTCCGGTCGGGAGATGGCGATGGTCAGGTGGTTGACGTCTCCCGGGTCAGCGGTTATCTCGCCCTGGAACAAAGGATGGGAAGAATCAGCAAGACGGCTCACCCGGACCACGCAGCGCAACTTCTGATCGGGGCTTTGGCCGCCCACGGGCTCGCACCCAACGGCCACGACCCGCAGGACGACAACTACGCCAAGGCGACGGTAAAGATAGTGCTTGAGGGAATCGGCAAAGACTGATCGTCCGCTAAACCGTGATTCTCAACAACAGTTCCTTCGGCTCCGGCTCCAGGTAGGTCTGGCTGTTGAAGAACGGGTTCTCCTGGACCCTCACGTAGTGTCTTAAGAGGGTCAGGGGGACCGCCAGCGGGACGTTTCCCTGCCTGTAATCCTGCAGCGCCCTGGCCAGCTCCTTTTGGACCGCCGGTTCCACGTTCTTGCGGACCCCTTCAAAAATCGTCTTGAGGACGGCGAAGTGACCAGCCGGGGTAGCCGGCTCCTCCAACGCCTTCATCATGGCGGCCAGATATCGGGCCCCCAACTCTTCGTAAGACAACCCATTCGCCTGCTTGAAGGTCTCAGCCACCTCGTCGTGGAGGCCCGGCCTGTGGGCCTCGAGTTGGAGTTTTACCTGGGCGTGCGACATGACCAACTGGCCGATACTGCGCTGGCTCGTGAAGAAATTTTGCTGCCGGTCGTAGGCGAAAACCCGTTCGGCGAAGTTCTGACGGCCCGCGGAGTCGGCCAACTCGGTTTCTTCAACCACCGGCAGGGAGGGAAACCGTTTTCGCAGGGCCTGGGCAAAAAGACCCGGCGCCGGCTCGGCACCCTCCACCGGAACCGCTTTGCCGCAGCTCGGCGAACCGCTTTTGAGTACGTACCCCCTCAACGGGACGCCGGCAAGGTCTTCGAGCTTTTGGACTGTGAACCGCTCCAATGCCTCGGTGTGGTCCGTACCCGTCTCACTGCCGACCACCCGGGGGCCGCCTTCGGAGGAACGCAGCGATACCGCTTCCCGGGGAACCCCCATTCCGGCCTCCACCTCGGGGCACACCGGGACCCAGGAAAAATACGGGCCCAACAGATCAACGATGAAGCTGTTCCGCTTGTGGCCGCCGTCGTAGCGGACCTCGGCTCCCAACAGGCACTGGGAGATCCCGATCTTCAACAAACCATCATCTCTAGGCATGGGCAACAGGTTATCGGAAACCTCGTACCTGGTGCCCCGGATAGCCAACCGAAGTATCGTAGGCAGCGAACGTGCGGACCCGACGCAACGGACTCGAAGGAGGCGGCTATGGCTCAGCAGTGTGGTCACGAAGGTTGCAAGTGTGAGGCTCGTGAAGACGGCTACTGCAGCGACTACTGCGCCAAGCACGGTTCCCACGAAGGTCACGTCGCCCACGACTGCGGCTGTGGGCACGAAGGTTGCCACTAAACACCGAGCGACCGGCCGGAGCCCGGGCCGGCTTGCCCGAACCTGACCCCGAACGCACGGTCCTCGGACTCGCCGAGATCGTGCTGTGGACCCGCGACATGGACGCTACGCTGCGGTTCTATCGCGATCTTTTTGGGTTGGAGATGATCTCGGAACCGGATTTCAAAGCCAAGTTCTTGAGCGCCGGCACCGGCCCTGGCGGAGTGCCCCAGATGATTGTGCTGTTTCCGCACCCCCAGGAGGCTCCGGCTTTCCCTTCCGATAAACCCTCCCGGGTTCTTCACCACCTGGCCTTCGCGGTCAACCCTTCCCGTTACGACGAACTCCAGGAGATCTGCCGCACCTACGGGCTCAACGTCCGTCAGGGCATCCACCCGGTGTTGCCGGACGTGAGAACCTTCTACGTGGACGACCCGGAGGGCAACGAAGTTGAGGTCATCGCCCGACAGGAGCAGAACCGATGAGCGATAAGGCTGGACCGCATTTCGAGGACTGGGAGCGGGAGCGAACGGATCGAACCGTCGGAATCCTCACCACCAACGGCCGCGACGGGTACCCGCACGCCGCGCCGGTAGGCGTGCGCTGGGAGAGTGGCTACTTACGGTTCGAGACCGACTCCAGCGCCGCAAAAATGCGCAACATCGAAGCCGACCCCCGGGTCTCAATCCTCATCTACGGGAAACCGAAATGGGGCGTGCTGGTCACCGGCGTCGCCGAGGTGATCTCAAAAGGAGTTGGCTCCGAACAATCGCAGATCCGGGTCCGGCCCGAGCGCAAGGCTTCCTGGAAGCGCAAAGAGGACTAGGTACCTCCGCCGGGCAAGTGGGTACCTTGGGCACCCACTTTTGAGGCGATTACCTCCGCCATCCCCCTTGACCCGCACCCCAAAAGTTTTAGGCTCTCCCCAAGATCTCCAGAGAGCGGGATCCTACGAGGGAGCGCCGAAAGAACCCACAGGCCGGCGCCGGATCACGCTGCTTGGAGGCCAAATTTTGCCGGACACCCAGACCGCCAGCTTTCTTGATCAGTACGACGCCGCCGACGACCAGACCAAGGTCGGACTCGCCCTGAAGTGGATCCGCACCGACTGGGCCGCATTTTTCAAAGAGTTGCGGGAACAACGTCCCATTCTCAAAACCCCCAACTTCACCTTCGTCACCCGCTTTCCGGACGTCACCGAGGTTCTATCGCGCGAGAAGGTATTTACCGTGCGGCCCTACCAGCCCCACATGGACCCGGTGGTGGGGCCCTTTATGCTGGCCCGGGACGCCACCCCCATCAACTGGCGGGAGAAGGGGATCATGCAGGCGGTCCTGCGGCCGGAGGATCTACCTGCGGTAAGGGAGGCGGCCGGAATACTTGCGGACAAGGCCCTGGACACCGCCGCCCCTGAGGGCAAGATCGAAGCGATCAACAACCTCTGTCGCTACGTACCTATAAACATCGTGGGCGAGTACTTCGGGTTCCCCGGACCAAACCTCGAGTCGATGTACCGCTGGTCCAAGGCCACCCAGACCAACATGTTCAAGAACCTGCTTAACGACCCGGCCATCCACGAGGCGGCAGTCCGGGCAGGCGAGGAGATGAAGCAGTACCTGACCGGGCTCCTGGCCGAAAAACGCGAGGCCGGCGGGGGTTACGGCGACCCGCCCCAGGACACATTCAGCCGCCTGGTCCGCACCCACTTCCCGGACGAGATCGGGTTCGACGACGAACGGTTGCTCTCGAACATAATGGGATTGCTTGTAGGAACCGGCGAAACCACCTCACAGGCCATCGCCCAGTCGCTGGAACAGATCCTGCTGAGGCCCGGCATCCATGAAGAGGCGGTCGCCGCGGCACACGGCGAGGACATGGCCGCGTTCGACGCCTACGTGTGGGAAGGCCTGCGCCACAACCCGATCAACCCGCTGATCTTCCGCCTTTCGGTCGAGGAATACACCATCGCTGCCGGAACCGAGCGGGAAACGGTGATCCCGGCCGGGACCCTGGTATTCGCCTGCACCTCGTCCGCGGGGTTCGACGCCGACTTGTTCGAAGATCCCGAAGACTTCCGGACCGACCGCCCGGACCATCTCAGCCTGCACTTCGGCTACGGCCACCACACCTGCCTAGGCAAATATGTGGGGTCGGTCATCGTCCCAGAAGCCGTCCGCCGTATCCTTCTGAGACCCAACGTGCACCTGCTGCCCCCGCCTGAGGGCAAGATCGACTTTCACGGGGGTCCGTTCCCGGAAAGCTTCTGGTTCGGCTTCGGCAACGCCGGGGTCCCAACCGCCTAACCGATAGTTCGCGGGCGGTCACCGCCCCCAGCCGGAAGGAACATGGTCAATGGCGCAAGGTTCGGTAATCGAAAACAGGGATACGAGTGCCGACGGCAAAGCCAATATCCTGGAGGCTAAGCTGCTCACCGGCTACGGCTTCGTCTGGAAGACGCTTCAACACCAGCCGGCACTGGAACGGATAGTTAACGGCAAGTTGATCGACCGGGCGACCGCCAAGATGCCCTTCAGGCCGAACCCATTCAGCACCCGATCCGACTACACCAGTTGGGAATCTCTCTCCAACCGTCGCTACAGCAGCCGGCACCTCCCCCCACCCGCTCAAGCGTTGAGCGACCTTCCCGATCCCGGGGACGTGGCCGAAATCTTCCTCAGGGAGAACGGCAAGGTCATCTCATCCGACAAGTCGACGGTGCTCTTTTCTTACTTTGCCGCCTGGTTCACCGATGGATTCCTGCGCAGCGACCGGGCACACCCGCCCGACCCCCGCAAGAACGACTCCAACCACGAAATCGACCTCATGCAGATCTACGGGCTGACTCCCGATGTAACCGACCAACTCAGGCTTCATGACGGCGGCCTGCTGAAGTTCCAAACCATCGGCGGCGAGGAGTACCCCGAATACGCATACGACGAATCCGGCAAGAAGAAGGCCGAGTTCTCCAAGGTCCCCGACGTGCCCACCAACCTCAAGCCCGACTTTAAGCCGGAGGAGTTGGCGAAGTTTTTTGCCGTCGGCAGCGACACCGCCAACCTGCAACTCGGGTTCGTCTTGATGAACGTGCTGTTCTTCCGCGAACACAACCGGGTCGCACGGGAACTGGCCGCCAAATACCCGAGTTGGGACGACGATCGCCTTTTCGAGACTGCCCGCAACGTCCTTATCGTGCTCTTGATCAAGATCGTTGTGGAGGAGTACATCAACCACATCACCCCGTATCACTTCCAGTTCCGGGCCAACCCCGCCAGCTTTAAGAATCCCCCCTGGTACCGCCCCAACTGGATGGCAGTGGAGTTCAATCTCGTCTACCGCTGGCACCCGCTGGTGCCGGGTACCTACCGCATCGCGGGCGACAATGTGCCGGTGGCCGACACCCTTTACCAGACCGAGATGTTGACCAAGAACGGCTTGGGCCAGTTGATGGAAGACGCCTCGAACCAAGCCGCCGGCAAGATCCGCCTCTTCAACACCGACCCGGCTTTGCGCCAGGTCCAGATCTGGAGTATCGAGAAGGGTCGGGCGGTGAACCTGGCGAGCTATAACGACTACCGCGAGCTGTGCGGATATCCCCGGGTAACTGCCTTCAACCAGATCTCGGGCGACCCCAAGGTGCAGGAATCGCTGAAAAGCCTCTATGGATCCGTCGACCGGATCGAGTTTTATACCGGCCTGTACGCCGAAGACATTCGACCCAACTCCGTACTTCCTTCACTCATAGGACGCATGGTGGGCATCGATGCGTTCTCCCAGGCTTTCACCAACCCGCTACTTGCTCCCAGAATTTTCAATGAGAACACCTTTTCAGCCCTGGGATTGGAGATAATCACCGACACCATGACACTGTCCGACATCCTTCACCGCAATGTTGCTGGATCCGACAAGCGGTTCATAGGAATGACGCGGAGGGATTGGAAACGAAGCCGTGGGTAGTCGGCGGCCACTAAAGAATGAACTTGCTCGAACGGAAACATCATTCGCCCGCAGGTCGGGGCCGGAGTACGGCAAGGGAGTCTGAGAACATGGCCATAATCGGATTGTTGATAGTTGGACTGATCATCGGAGCACTTGCTCGTTTGATAAAACCGGGCAAACAGACGCTGGGAATCTTGATGACAATGGTGCTCGGGGTGGTCGGCGCGTTGGTCGGCGGCTGGATCGCCAGCTTGCTGGGCACCGGCAGCATCACAGAGTTGAACTTCCTCGGATTCGTCCTGGCCGTCGTTGTCGCCGTCCTGTTAATCGGGGTGGCCGAAGGCTCTATGGGCGGCAGGCGCAGAGCCTGACGAACGGTTTACTAGAGAATAGGGCCGGCTCGGGTGATTCCGAGCCGGCCCTTTTGATGCAGTCGGGAGATTTGATTGGGTAAAGAATTCGTCGTTTCCGTCCCCCACCAACTCTCCGAGGATGAAGCCCTCCGCCGGATCAAACTGCTGGTTGCCGACCTCAAGTCCCGCTACGGCGGCCAGGTCAACGATGTGACCGAACAGTGGCACGACAACCGGTGCGAATTCAGCCTGAAAATGAAGATGTTCAAGATTGCGGGCTCGATACTCGTGCAAGGTTCGGCGGTGGAGATCCGCGGGAAGATGCCTCCCGGCACCGGCCGCTTCGAAGGCAGGGCCAAGAGCCTCATTGAGAACGGTGCCAAGAACCTGCTGGCCTAACTCTCCTGCTCCATCCCCTTGGCCATCAGGTAGCCGCGGGCCCGCTCGGTCAACGGGTACCGGTTGACCAGCGCCCAGAAAGCACCTGAGTGGTTGGCCTCCTCCAGGTGGGCCAGTTCGTGCACCAGCACGTAGTCCCGCACCCATCCGGGCATCCCGGCCAAGGCCGAGGAGATCCGAATGGTCCCTTCCCCCGGCGAACATGACCCGTAGCGCGAGTTTTGGTTGGTTACATATTCCAGCGACTTCCATTTCAACCGGCCGTCGAAGTACAGGCGGTTGAGCTCGCGGGCCCGGCGCTGCAGGTCGCCCTCCGAGTTCAGCCGGGCCCGCCGGCTCCGGGCCTCGAACCGTTTGAGCATGGTCTGAACCCAGCGATCCTCCTCCGCCCCGGACATCCGGGCGGGCAGGTACACCACTAGGGTGCCTTCCTTCAGCCGGGCCGATACGGTGCGATGGCGCCGCTCCGACCGACGCACCTCGACCCGGGGGGCGAAGGGCTCGGCCGCAGCTTGACGGTCGGGAAAGCTCTGCTCATCCAGCGGCAAAGAATCCTGCCCGGTGGTCACCTGCCCGCTCCTACTGACATGCCGGACATACTAAGTCCCGGCTGTGACAGCCCGGATATCGGCCGGTTTCAGCTGGACTGAGGTACCCAGGCAGTGGTGACCGCTCCCCGGGCCGAACTGCCCACGGTGCGGGCGTATTTCTCCAGAGCACCGGTGGCGTAGCGGGGCGCAGGATTGGTCCATGCAGCCAGCCGGCGACTGAGTTCATCGGCGTCAACCATCAGGTCGATCTTGCGGTTGGGGATGTCGAGGACGATTTCGTCACCCTCCCGCACCAAAGCGATCGGTCCCCCGTCGGCCGCTTCGGGCGCCACGTGGCCCACCGAGAACCCATGGGTGGCTCCGGAAAATCGCCCGTCTGTGATGAGGGCGACATCCTTGCCCATCCCGGCGCCGAAAATCGCCCCGGTGACCGCCAGCATCTCCCGCATACCCGGTCCGCCCTTCGGGCCCTCGTATCGGATGACTACCACGTCGCCCTTGTTGATCCGGTTGTTGACGACGGCTTCGAAGGCGTCGTCCTCGGAGTCGAATACCCGGGCGGGGCCACGGATCTCATCGGCGCCCTCCAGGCCGGCCGCTTTGCAGACCGAACCCTCCGGCGCCAGGGTCCCCTTGAGGATCACGGTGCCTCCGGTCGGGTGCAAGGCCGCGGACATCGGGCGGATGACCTCTCCGTCGGGCTCGCCGGCGCCCTCTGCGTTTTCCGCCAGCGTCTTGCCGTTCGCGGTCAGGCAGTCGCCGTGAAGCAAACCTGCCTCCAGCAGTTCCCGGATGACCACCTGAACTCCCCCGACCCGGTCCCAATCGGCCATGACGAACCGGCCGGCCGGCCGTAGGTCGGCGATGTGGGGAACCCGGCGGGAGATTACGTCGAACTCATCGATGTCCAACTCCAGCCCGGCTTCGTGGGCGATTGCCAGCATGTGCAACACCGCATTGGTCGACCCGCCGGTGGCCATGACCACGGTGATGGCGTTCTCTATGGACTTTTTGGTGACGATGTCGCGGGCGGTGATTCCCCGGCGAAGCTGTTCAACAACCGCCATGCCGCTTTGGAATGCGAACTCGGCACGGCGTTCGGTGATCGCCGGCGGCGAAGCGCTCCCGGGCAGGGACAAGCCCATCGCCTCGACGGCCGCTGCCATCGTGTTGGCGGTGTAGTGACCGGCGCAGGAACCGGCGCCCGGGCAGGCGCTGGATTCCAGTTCATGAAGATCCTTGTCGGACATCTTGCCTGCGGCGTGGGCTCCCACTCCTTCAAAGACGTCCTGGATGGTGACGTCTTTGCCCCGGAACCGACCGGGCATGATCGTCCCGCCGTAGAGGAACACCGAAGGCAGGTTGAGGCGGACCGCGGCCATGACCATGCCGGGCAGGCTCTTGTCGCACCCGGCGATCGTCACCACACCGTCGAGGCGCTCCGCGTGCACCACTACCTCCACCGAGTCCGCAATCACCTCACGGGAGATCAGGGATGCCCGCATCCCCTCGGTCCCCATCGAGATGCCGTCCGAGACGGCGATGGTGGTGAACTCCAGCGGGTAACCGCCGGCTTCGTGGACCCCCGCCTTGGAGCGATCGGCGAGTTTGTCGAGGTGGAGGTTGCAGGGCGTGACCTCGTTCCAGGACGACGCGACCGCAATGATGGGCTTGGAGAAGTCGCCGTCCTTCATGCCTACCGCACGCAACATCGCCCGGGCGGGGGCCCTCTTGGACCCTTCGGTGACATCGGCGCTACGTGGCTTGAGGTTCGGCTCGTCGCTCATCCAGATCTCCTGTCGGAAAGTTTCAAAGAGCATAACAACGCTCCCGGCTGCGGACTTGAAGCTGAAACAAAGGTGCGGCGGGGGTAGCTTTGGGCCGAACCGGTCAAAGCTCCCGGCGGGCGGCCATGACGACCGCCAGCCAGGTCAGGCACACCGTAGCAACCAGGGTCACCACCGCGGCACCCAGGTAGTCTGAGGGGCGGGCGCCGCCCGCCGGGAGTTCACCCAATGCCCCGGCCAGGTGACTGGGCAGCCAGCGGCCGGCGGCACCGGCAACCGACACCACCGGCATCAAAAGCAGGATGACTATCGACACCATGACGGTCCCCAAGACCGAGTTCAAGCGGGCCGATACGGCGCCCACCAGCGCCACCACGAAGACCAGGAAAATTGAACCGAATCCGATCCCGGCAAGTACCGCCCTGGCCCCCGGCGAGCCGAGCAGAGCCCACGTTTCGTACCAGGCCGCGAGCGACCCCGCCACGAACGCAAACACAATGGCTCCGCAGACCACCACCATCCGGGGAAGAAGGATGCGCAACGTCCCCGGCACCCGGGTGCGCAAGAAGACCCCCATTTCCGGGACGGCATCAAAACCAACCGCTCCGGCCGCAACGACCACCGAGACCAGAGTTCCCAACTGCAGGGCGTTGGAGACGTACTGGGCCATGCCGTCCGCCGGCACCGGAGGCGGGAAATTGATGGTGGCACCCCCCGCCCCGGCGAACGAGACGATCTCGCTTAGGTAGCGCGCGGTCAGAGGCCCGAGAAACCCGAAAAAGATGTAGACACCCAGCAGGGCCACCCACCGTTTGGTCCTCAGCAGCCGCAGCCACTCGAGCCGCCACAAACTCACGGCTGCGTGAGTTCCAGGAATGCCCGCTCAAGGGAAACTTCCTCAGGGCCGAACGAAACCACCCGGGCCCCGGTGCCGGCAAGTGCCGCCATGAGCCGGAGTTCGGCGTCGGCAAGGCTGCGGACCGTGATCGACAATTCGTCGGGCCCGCTTCGCTCAACGCCCGCTATCCACTCTTGAAGCCGCAGACCGGCGATGACCGGCTCAATGGGCGGCCGGCAGCGCACCACATACCGGGGCAGCGCTGAACCGACCAACAACCGGTCGATAGGACCCTGAAAGATCATCCGGCCACCCTTCATCACGCCGACCGTGTCGCAGACCTCCTGAACATCGGCAAGGAGGTGGCTCGAAAAGAGCACGGTTGCCACCCCGCGCAGCCTGGCGACCAGATTGAGGACCTCCCGGCGACCCAAAGGATCCAGCGCCGACGCCGGCTCATCGAGCAACAGAAGCTTGGGCGCACCCACCACCGTGCACGCCACTCCAAGGCGTTGCAGCATGCCCCGGGAGTAACCCCCCACCGCCCGGCCCGCCGCTTCGGCGATCCCAGCCTCCGAAATCACCCGGTCGACGCTGTCGGGAGCGGCACCTGAAAGTTGTTGTGCCAGCGACACCACCTCCCGGCCCGTAAGCCAGGGGTCGAAGCGCGGGGTATCGGGCAGCACCGCAATCTCCCCGGGTCCGGCATCGATGATCATCGAACCGGATGTCGGACGGCGCAAACCGGCCAGCAGGGCAAGCAGCGAGGTCTTACCGGCACCGTTGGGTCCGACCAGTCCGTAGACCGATCCTGCCGGGACCATCAGGTTGACCCCGTCCACCGCGGCTGCGGCGCCGTAGCGCTTCGTCAAACCGGTGGTGCGGACCATCAGCTCCTCGGCTCGCGGCCCACCAGTAGATAGATGATCCCGCCCAATGGGATGGAGAGGACACAGATAAGCCCCCAAGCCCACCGCGGGAGGTGCTTCACCTCACTGCGTGAGAGGTCGAACAGGCAGTACCCCACAAAGGCAAGAACCAGAACAAGTAGCGGGGCGACTGCGGCCCACGGGATTTCAATCGATTCCAAGTGCACTCCCACTCGTTACGGGCCCCCGGGCAGCTTCCCCAACTTCAAACCCGCATAACGCTGAGCCCTGATCTCCGGCGCCGAGTCTAACTGCCGCCAACCCGTGCTTGACACCCCAGGAGCGCTGGGTCACTATTGACCTACGGCAACGAACAGGAGTCTGACAGTGACGCGCGGCGAAACGGACCGGAAAGAAAGGAGCCCTCAGGGGCAACTGGTTCTTCTTCTCGTATCGCGGTAGCGCGCGCCTGCAGCACCGGCGAGCGCTACGAAACCTCTCAGCAGCTGAGAGGTTTTTTGTTTCCCGGATACTGCAGACTCCCCCTACTTCGAGCCGAGCGAGTAGAGCTCAGTCCTTCGAGTCTTCCCAACACGCCTGCAAACCACTGCATTAAGAGCAAGAACTGCCTAGAGCCGTTCAGGAAAGGAACATGACTATGAGCGAGGTCACCGGGGCAAAGGCCCTATTCCTTGCGCTCGAAGCAGTTGGCGTCGAGCACATTTTTGGTATACCGGGCGGAGCAATCCTGCCCGCCTACGACCCGTTGATCGATTCAACGGTCAAACACATCCTCTGCCGGCACGAGCAGGGTGCGGCACACGCCGCCGACGGCTACGCGCAGGCATCCGGCAAGGTCGGCGTCTGCATGGCCACCTCGGGACCGGGTGCAACCAACCTGATCACCGGCCTGGCGTCCTCCTTTATGGACTCGATCCCTGTGGTCGCCATCACCGGGCAGGTCCCGCGGCCGGCGATGGGCTACGACGCCTTCCAGGAATCCGACATCACCGGCATCGCCGGCCCGGTCACCAAACACACTTTTTTGGTCATGGAGCCGGACGACATCGCGCAAACCATCGCCGAGGCGTTCCACATCGCCGGCACCGGCCGGCCCGGTCCGGTCCTGGTGGACATCCCCAAAGACGTCCTGCAGGCGAAATTCGAGTACAAGCCGGCCGGTCCCGTCGACCTGCCCGGGTACCAGCCCACCACCAAACCCAACCAGCGCCAGATTGTCGAGGCGGCCAAGTTGATGGCGTCGGCAACCCGGCCGGTGCTGTACGCCGGCGGAGGAATCATCAAAGCGGGAGCCTCTGAGGAGCTGGTAAAACTGGCGGAGATGACCGGGATCCCGGTGGTCACCACCCTCATGGCCCGTGGCGTCATCCCCGACTCCCACGAACTGTGCTTGGGCATGCCCGGTATGCACGGCAACTACACCGCCGTCACCGCCCTGCAACGCAGCGACCTGCTGATCGGCATCGGACCGCGCTTCGATGACCGGGTTACCGGCAAGCTGGCCTCATTCGCCCCGGATGCCAAGATCATTCATGCCGACATCGACCCGGCGGAAATCAGCAAGAACCGCAAGGCGGACGTGCCTATCGTCGGCGACGCCAAAGCGGTCCTGACCGAGCTGATCAAGGTCATCGAATCCCGCCGGGGCAAAGATCCCGTCCCCGATTACTCGGCGTGGCTCGAAACCGTCACCGGCTGGAGGAATGCGTACCCCTACCGGTACACCCAGACCCAGGACGGACCCCTGAAGCCGCAGTACGTGGTAGAGCGGATCGCCGCACTGACCGAAGGCAACGCGATCTACTGCTCCGGCGTGGGCCAGCACCAGATGTGGGGTTCGCAATTCATCCCGTTCCGGCGCCCCCGCACCTGGATCAACTCCGGCGGCTCCGGCGCTATGGGCTTCGGTGTACCGGCGGCGATGGGCGCCAAGGTGGCCATGCCGGACGACGAAGTGTGGTGCATCGACGGCGACGGCTGTTTCCAGATGACCTGCCAGGAGCTCGCAACAATGGCGGTAGAGAAAATCCCGATCAAGATCGCCATCCTGAACAACGCCTTTTTGGGCATGGTGCGCCAGTGGCAGGAGCTGTTCTACAGCGAGCGTTACTCCGAGGTGGAGTTCGGCTGGGACATCCCCGACTACGTGAAGCTCGCCGAGGCGTACGGCTGCATCGGATTGAGGGTCGAGTCGATGGACGAGGTCGACGCCGCCATAGAGAAGGCCAGGGGGGTCAACGACCGCCCGGTGGTCATCGACTTCCGCTGCGACAAGGGTGAGATGTGTTACCCGATGGTCGCCGCCGGCAGTTCCAACGACGACATCATCCTGGGCCCGGAGTTCGAGCGGGACGAGCCCGTTGAACACGAGCAGGGCGACCACCTGTACGGCGACGACGAGGAGCATGGAAATTGATCGAGAGCCACTACATCACTGAGGGGAGCGCCATCTCGTGAAACACACCATCGCAGTCCTTGTCGAGAACAAGCCGGGCGTGTTGGCCCGGGTTTCGGGGCTGTTCGCCCGCCGGGGCTTCAACATCCACTCCCTGGCGGTCGGCACCACCGAGAGCCCTAACGTCAGCCGCATGACGATTGTGGTCGACCTGCCCGAGCGGCCGCTGGAGCACGTGACCAAACAGGTGTACAAGTTGATCAACGTGCTCAAGGTCATCGAATTGGAGGCCGGATCGTCGGTGGAGCGTGAACTCATGCTCATCAAGATCCGGGCCGTTGCGGAGGTCAGGGCCCGCATCATCGAGCTGGCCGACGTGTTCCGGGGCAAGGTCATCGACGTCGGCACCGACTCCATGACCATCGAGATCACCGGTTCCCCCGAGAAGATCCAGGCGTTCGAAGATCTCGTCGCCGTCTACGGGATAATCGAACTGGTCAAATCCGGCCGCGTGGCACTGGGCCGGGGTTCCAAATCAATCAAAGACCGTCAACTGCGGGTGGCGGGTTAACACACAACAATCTAGGAGGCACCAGGCATGGCCACGAAGTACTACGAAAAGGACGCCGATCCCGAAGTCCTGAAGGGGCGACCCATCGCGATCATCGGTTTCGGTTCCCAGGGCCATGCTCACGCCCTGAACCTCAAGGACCAGGGCTTCGACGTCCGCGTCGGCCTCAGGGAAGGTTCGTCCTCTTGGGCTGCGGCCGAAGCCACGGGCCTGAAGGTGATGGAAACCTCCAAAGCTGCGGCCGACGCCGAAGTCATCATGCTGCTGGTCCCCGACCAGACCTGCAAGGCGATTTACGACGAGTCGATAGCACCCAACCTCAACGACGGCGACGCCCTGGTCTTCGCCCACGGATTCAACATCCGTTTTAAGAGGATCACTCCCCCGGCGGGAGTCGACGTCTTCATGGTCGCCCCCAAAGGACCCGGGCACCTGGTCCGCCGCACCTTCACCGAAGGCATCGGCACCCCGGCGCTGGTGGCCGTGGAGCAGGACGCCACCGGCAAGGCCCTGGCTTACGCCCTGGCTTACGCCTACGGCATCGGTTCGGCTCGCGCCGGGCTGATCGCTACCACGTTCACCGAGGAGACCGAAACCGACTTGTTTGGCGAGCAGGCCGTGCTGTGCGGCGGCCTGACCCGGCTGATCCAGACCGGCTTCGAGACCCTGGTGGACGCCGGCTACCAGCCGGAAGTCGCCTACTTCGAGTGTCTTCACGAAGTGAAGCTGATCGTCGACCTGATCTACGAAGGCGGTCTGGCGAAGATGCGCAACTCCATCTCCGACACCGCCGAGTACGGCGACCTGACCCGCGGCCAGCGGGTGGTAACCGACGAGACCCGCGAAGCCATGGACAAGATCCTGGTCGACATCCAAAGCGGCAACTTTGCCGACGAGTGGGTGGCGGAAGCCGAGGCCGGCTCCCCCAACTTCCAGAAGATGCGAGACGACGCGGCAGCCCACAAGATCGAGGCGGTCGGCAAAGAACTCAGGTCCATGATGCCCTGGCTGCGAAAGGACTGAACATCAATGCCTGCTAACTCCAACGAGGTTTTTGGGGGGTCGTCGGGGGGCACCCCCCCGACTGTTCTCTTACTCGCGCTTTGAGGGCTCGGGTCGCTGCTGTAAAGGTGCGACCCAGAGCCCATCCATCAAAAAGCGACCCACGAGTTGACCACTTAAGGAGTCTGGTATGACCGACCAGGTACACATCTTCGACACCACGCTGCGCGACGGGGAGCAGTCCCCGGGCATCAACCTGAGCGGCAAAGAAAAGGTGGAGATAGCCCACCAATTGGCCGCGCTGGGAGTAGACATCATCGAGGCGGGCTTCCCCATTAACTCGCAGTCCGAGTTCGAGGCGGTGAGGGCGGTGGCCCAAAACGTAAAGGGGCCGGTGATCTGCGGGCTGGCGCGTATGCAGTTCGACGACATCGACCGGGCCTGGGAATCCATCAAGGACGCCCAGAGATCCCGGATCCACGTTTTCATCGCAACTTCCTCCATCCATATGGAGAAGAAGCTGCACAAAACTCCCGAGCAGGTAATGAGCATTGCCATCGCTGGGGTGGAACGAGCCCGCAACTACTGCCCGGACGTGGAGTTCAGCGCTGAGGACGCCACCCGCAGCGACCCCGAGTTCCTGGTGAAGATGTTCAACGCCGCCATCAAGGCCGGCGCCACCACTTGCAACGTGCCCGACACCGTCGGCTATGCGCTGCCCAACGAATACGCCGACCTGTTCCGCTACCTGATCGACAACGTTGAGGGCGCCCAGGACGTGGTTTGGTCCACCCACACCCACCAGGACCTGGGCCTGGCGGTTGCCAACGCCCTGGCCGGCGTGAGTGCCGGCGCCCGGCAGGTAGAGGGCGCCATCAACGCCATCGGTGAGCGGGCGGGCAACTGTTCGGTCGAGGAGGTCATCATGGCCATCCAGACCCGGGGTGCCAGCATGGGCGTCACCACGGGTGCCGACTCCAAGCAGATTGTCCGTACCTCACGGCTGGTTTCAGCGCTGACCGGCTACCAGGTGCCGCCGAACAAAGCCATCGTGGGAGCCAACGCCTTCGCCCACGAGGCGGGGATCCACCAGCACGGCGTGCTGATGGACCGGACCACCTACGAGATCATGGACGCGACCTCGGTCGGCTGGGACTCCAACCGGATCGTGCTGGGCAAACATTCAGGCCGCCACGCCTTCGCCAAAACCCTGTCCGACATGGGCTACGACCTGAACGGCGAAGACCTGAACCGGGCCTGGGGCCGCTTCCGGGAGTTGGTGGACCGCAAGAAGGAGATGACGGAGGCCGACCTGTTGGCCGTGGTCACCGACGAGATCAGCACCTCCCAGGACAACTACGTTTTAGAGGACCTGCAGGTCCGGGGCGGGACCCACGTCCATCCGACCGCCAAGGTTCGCATCCGTTCGGGCGACGAGACATTCGAGGAATCGGCCGAGGGCGACGGGATGATCGACGCGACCTGCGGTGCCATCAAGAGGGCCCTGGGGATCAACGCCAAGTTGCTGAGCTTCAAGGTCGGCGCGGTGACCGGAGGAACCGACGCGGTCGGCGAGGTCTCGGTCCAGGTCAACGTAGACGGCGTCATCTACTCCGGCAGGGGTGTCTCCACCGACGTGGTGGAGGGCTCGGCACGAGCGTTCTTGAACGCAGTCAATCGAGCTACCAACGTCAACACCCGTCGTGCCGCGCACGACGCACCGTCGTTTTGATGGCCGAGGTCGTTCGTAGCCACAACCTGGCCGTGGTGCCGGGGGACGGCATCGGTCCGGAAGTCATCGAAGGGGCGCTCATGGCCCTCGATGCGGTGGCCGATGCGGAAGGTTTTGCGCTTGAGGTCACCAACTATGAGTTGGGCGCAAACAGGTACCTGAACACCGGCGAGATCTTGACCGACGACGATCTCGCGCGTTTGCACGAACACGAGGCAGTCCTCCTGGGGGCAGTCGGCGACCCCCGGGTGCCACCCGGAATCCTGGAGAAGGGCCTTCTCCTGCGCCTCCGCCGGGAACTGGACCTCTACGTGAACCTGCGCCCTTCGCGCCTGTTGAGCGGAGTTTCCAGCGTGCTCAACAATGCCGACCAACTCGACGTCACCATCGTTCGTGAGAACACCGAGGGCCTGTACTGCGGCCGCGGGGAGTCGGAGAACCCAGGGACCGAACTGGAGATAAGCACCGAGGTCTCCCTGAACACCTGGCCGTCGATCAGCCGGATCGTTCGTTACGGGTTTGAACTGGCGGCCGCCCGCAAGCAGTCGCTCACCCTGGTGCACAAGACCAACGTCCTGGAAAGGGCGGGCGGCTTGTACCTGAGGGCAATGAAGGAGATCGGCCCCGAATTCCCGGGCGTCGAGACCGCCTACCAGCACATCGACGCCGCCTGCCTGTTGATGGTCACCCAGCCGAAACGGTTCCAGGTGGTGGTCACCGACAACCTGTTCGGCGACATCCTCAGCGACCTGGCCGCCGGACTGGTGGGGGGCATCGGTTTTGTGGGCAGCGCCAACATGCACCCGGGGAAGGTGTCGATGTTCGAGCCGGTTCACGGCTCCGCCCCCGACATCGCCGGAACCGGCCTGGCCAACCCCATCGGGGCCATCCTCTCCGCCGCCATGATGCTCCAACACCTGGGCGAAGACGCCGGCGCCGAACGGCTCGAGCGGGCGGTTGAGGCGGTAGCGGGGAAGATCGCGCCGGACCACCTGTCGACCAGGGAAGCTTCGGAACTGATCGCAGAAGCCGCTTCTTAGGGACCTGCTCCGCCCGAATGTTCGGAAAGCACTGAAGGACGGGCCAAACGTGCCGATAGGTACAGGTCCGCTCCAACCGGCAACTGCTAAGCGACAAGACGCCTATGAAAAAGCCAGTGGTATTAATCGCGCCCGGACTCTGCCTCTTCCTGATCGGAGGCCTCATGCTGGTTGCCCTGGCCGGCTTTCGTATGCCGTCCTCCGAGGCGGAGATCAGGGTCGCCGGCAGGCCGGGAACGGCCCTCCCCTATCTAACCGTCGCCCCCGACGCTCAGTTCATCCCCCAAGTCGTAAATGCCGCCCGTAGCATGCCGGAAGTAACCGGGGTGGCGGAAATGCGCAGCGGGACCGGATGGCTGACCGCCTGGGCCAACGGGGGTCCCCACCCACTCGCTCCTCCCCGCGGGCTCAAGGTCCCGGTCGACGCAGTGGCGGTGGACCCCGAGCAGTACAAGCAAACCCTTCCTCAACCGCTCCGTGCCAAGTTTGCCGAGCTGAGCGGGGGCGGCGCCATCCTCTCCCGTACCGGCGCCGCCCTGAGGAGCATCGCCGATAAAGGTTCACTGCAGTTCCACCAGGTGGAGATCCCGGTGATCGGAGTGGTCGACGATATCTACCTGCACGATCACGAAGTGATGGTGTCCCACCAGACGGGGGCGTCGATCCACCTGAACGACACCCGCTATCTGGTGATCGGTTTGGAGAAGCTGGAGTCGGGCAGAGCGGTTGAAGACCGCATAAGAGGCGCAATGCCTGCGGACCCGTCCCGCAGGGTCAGAGGACCGGAAGGCAGCGGGGCTACCTCGGCTCCCTCGCCCCTGCTGTCCTTGGGCAGGATCAAAACCATCTTCGGTGAGTTCCCCGCGGTCAATTCAGCGTCCGAAAACATCGGGATCGACAAGGCCTGGGTCGATGCCAACACCGAGATGGCGAGCATCTACCGGCTGGGGACCTTCCGGTGCCACAAAAAGATCGTCCCCAAGATGCGGGCTGCTTTCCGGGAAGTCGAAGACGCTGGCCTGGGCGACCTCATCCGCCCGGGAGAGTTCGGAGGGTGCTACTCGCCCCGGTACATCCGCTCGGGAAAACAAGCCGGTTTGTCGCGCCACTCGTGGGGAATCGCCTTCGACTTCAACGTCGCCGGAAATCTTTACGGGCAGCCTCCCACCATGGACCTCCGCCTGGTGGAGATTATGGAACGCCACGGCTTCAGCTGGGGAGGGCGCTGGACCTACCCCGACGGCATGCACTTCGAGTACGTAGCCGATTAGTGCCGGCCCCGGGCCCCGGTCAATCTCTACAAAATCTCGACACGGTCTACAGACCATGACCGCAGTCGGTTCCTACACTGGTCCCATGGATTCAGCAACTATTGCAGTAATCGAAGATGAGTCGATCATTGCCGCTGCGGTTGCCGCACGGCTCAGGCGTGAAGGTTTTAAGGTGGAGGTGGCGCCCGACGGTCCCTCCGGCGTGGAGTTGTGCGAGCGGTCCCGCCCCGATTTGGTGGTGCTGGACGTCATGCTGCCAGGCTTCGATGGCCTGGAGGTGTGCCGGCGCATCCAGCGGGAGCGCCCGATCCCCGTCCTTATGTTGACCGCAAGAGACTCCGAGACAGACATGCTGGTGGGCTTGGGTATCGGGGCCGACGACTACATGACCAAGCCGTTCAGCCCCCGGGAACTCGTAGCCCGGGTCCGCGCCCTTCTCAGGCGCGCCCGCAAGTTCCCTACGCCCCCGGACAGGGTGTTCCGGGTGGGCGACCTGGAGGTCGACCCCTCCCGCCGCCAGGTCCGCAGGGCGCAGGAGATCATCCATCTCACCCCCATCGAATTCGAACTTCTCTACACGCTGGCAGCCCGGCCCGGTGTGGTGTTTACCCGGGAACAACTCCTCGCCGAAGTGTGGGGATACCGGGAAGGTTTCGGCGGCCGGACGGTCGACTCCCACGTGGGAGCACTGCGGCGTAAGCTGGGATCGGACCTGCTTCGAACCGTCCACGGGGTCGGCTACGCAGTGGAATCTGGAGGGATTTGAGACCACTAGATCCGCTTTCTTCGATCAAGACCAAACTCGGCGTAGTAATCGTCGCCTCGGTGGCGGTCACCGTGGCGGTCCACACCCTTGGGATCCGCGCCGGTATCCCCCTCCTGGTTGTAGGTACGGCTTCCGGGGCGCTCTCGCTGCTGATGGTCCAGTTCCTGGCCCGGGGCATGACCTCGCCGCTTAGGGAGATGGTCTCGGCCGCCCGCACCATGTCCCGCGGGGACTACTCCAAGCGGGTCACCGCCACCTCCCGGGACGAGGTGGGAGAGTTGGCCCGGGCGTTCAACGCAATGGCGTCGGAGTTGGAACAGGTCGACCGCATGAGGCGGGACCTGATTGCCAACGTATCCCACGAGCTGAGGACGCCCATCAGCGCACTCCAGGCGGTGCTCGAAAATCTGATCGACGGCGTAGAGGAACCGGACCCGGTCACCTTCACCACCATGCACGAGCAGGTGCGCCGGCTCGGCCGGTTGGTGACCCAATTGTTGGACCTGTCCCGGCTGGAGTCGGGAGCGGTCCCCCTACAGCGGACCCACTTCCGGATCGAAGACCTGCTCCAGCAGGCAGTGAGGGAGTCCAAACTCCACTCCCGCAACGTTCACCTAACGGTCTCCGTCGACCCGCCGGACCTTACCGTCGACGGCGATCAGGAGCGGGTACACCAGGTGATGGCCAACCTGATCGAGAACGCGGTCCGTCACTCCCCCGAGGACGCCGAGGTCACGGTTGCCGCCCACGGCAACGAGCGGCGGGTGACCATCGAGGTGGCAGACGAAGGCCCCGGGATCCCCCAGAACGAGGCGAGCCGGGTTTTTGAACGGTTCTACCGGGCCGATGCCGCACGGTCCTCTACCCAGGGCGGAACCGGGCTGGGGCTGGCCATCGCCCGCTGGATCGTCGACCTGCACGGCGGCGAGATCCGGGTGGACTCCGGACGGCCGGTCGGCTGCCGGATGGTAGTAACTCTCCCCGGGATTGCACCTGGGAAGGATTAGTCCTCCTTCAAAGACCAGCATCTGTAACTGAGCGACCCGTTTAAGCCTCCGTCTGGAACCGGGGCCCCGCAAACGGCTACTCTTTAGCGATGGTCCGCCTTGCACTGGCTCAAGTAAACCCCGCTATCGGTGATCTGCGGGGCAACTCCGCGCTGATCCTGCGGTACATCGAGCAGGCCAAATCGTCCGGCGTCGACGTGATCGCCTTTCCCGAGATGGTCATTACCGGCTACCCCCCGGACGACCTCCTCCTCAAAAGCAGTTTCGTTGCGGACAGCAGGGCCGCGCTGGATTCCATCGCCGCCTCCACAATGGGGATCTCGGCGGTCATCGGCTTCGTGGACCGGGTCAACGGTCGTCTTTACAACGCCGCAGCCCTCGTGGGCGACGGCCGCGTTAAGGGCGTGTACCACAAACATCACCTGCCCAACTACGGGGTGTTCGACGAACGCAGGTACTTCTCGTCGGGGGACGAGGTGGTCCTGGCGGAGATCGACGGCCTCACCTTCGGGGTCACGGTATGCGAGGACCTGTGGCTGGAGAACGGGCCCCACGTCGACTGCGCCGAGGCCGGCGCCCAACTCATAATCAACATCAACGCCTCTCCCTTCCACGCCGGGAAGGGCGCCGAACGCCTCGGCCTGTTGACCCGCCGGGCCCGCGGCAACGGCGTCGCGGTCGCTTACGTGAACTGCGTCGGCGGCGGTGACGAGGTGATCTTCGACGGCCAGTCCATGGTGGTCTCCGCCGACGGCAAACTGATCGCCCGGGCGGGTCAATTTAGCGAGGAACTCCTGATCTTCGACTTCGACCCCGACGGCGAGGAAGGCGCCCGCGTACCGGAGCCCGAGGGAGTCCTAATCGAGCAGGTGGCGGACGAGATGGGCGCCGGGACCGTGGTGGTGGTCGACTTGGACTGGCGACCGGCCCCGGACCGGGTTCCCATCGAGCCCAAGATTGCGCCGGAGCTGGATCCGATCGGCGAGGTCTACGGCGCCCTGGTCCTCGGGGTGCGGGACTACATGGCGAAGAACGGCTTCCGCGAGGCGGTGATCGGCATCTCGGGTGGGGTCGACTCCGCCCTGACGGCTGCGATCGCGGTGGACGCCATCGGACCCGAAAACGTACTTGGCCTCTCCAACCCCAGCGAGTTCACGTCCTCCCAGAGCACGCAGGACGCCAAACAGCTGGCGGAGAACCTGGGTTTCAAACTGATCACCCTGCCCATTGGAATCCCACTGGCGTCCCTGCGCCGCACACTGGCGGAGGAGTTCGAAGAGACCGAGTTCTCAGTAGCCGATCAGAATCTACAGGCAAGGATCCGGGGAAACCTGTGGATGTACGTGTCGAACTCCACCGGCCGGCTACTGCTGTCCACCGGCAACAAATCCGAGATGGCCGTGGGTTATGCCACGCTCTACGGCGACATGGCCGGGGGCTTCGCGGTGTTGAAGGACGTGCCGAAAACCCTCGTTTACAAACTCTCCGGTTGGCGCAACGCCCTGGGCGAAGCCATTCCACCTGCGATCCTGGATCGACCGCCTACCGCCGAACTGGCTCCCGACCAGTTGGACACGGACTCACTCCCTCCCTACGAACTTCTGGACCCGATCCTCAAGGAGTACGTGGAGAATCACCTCGGGATCGATGAGATCGCCGCCCTCGGCTACGACCGGCCGATGGTCAAAAGGGTCGCAGAGATGGTCGACCGGGCGGAGTACAAACGGCGCCAGTCGCCCCCGGGAATCAAGGTAACGTCGAGGGCGTTCGGGCGGGATCGCCGGTTGCCCATCACGAATAGGTACCGGCCGGAGTAGCCGGGAACGGCTCGACGGCTCCCGCAGGGTCCCGATCTCCCCGGCCGATTAACGGCTAGGTGCCGACACGGTCCAACCACCTGTCAAGGTGGGGTGCCCGGTACCCCTCGAACTCATCCAGCAGTTTGCGCGGATCTTCGGCGACCAGCAGCGTGTGGCGCTGAGTGGGCTCCAGGAACCCCTCGTGAACCGCGTGGTCCAGGAACCGGATGAGGTGGGTGTAGTACCCCTCGATATTGAGCAAACCGCAGGGTTTGCGGTGCAAGCCCAACTGGCCCCAGGTGTAGATCTCGGTCAACTCCTCCAGAGTCCCCACCCCGCCGGGCAGTGCCACGAACCCGTCCGCGAGGTCCGACATCACCTGTTTGCGCTCGTGCATCGACTTGACCATGTGAATTTCGGTGAGCCCCGTGTGGGGGACCTCCTTGGAGAACAGCCCCTCCGGGATGACCCCGATCACCTCGCCGCCGCCCTCCAACACCGCGTCGGCCAAAATTCCCATCAGCCCGACGGTGCTGCCCCCGTAAACGAGCACCAACTTGCGCTCGAGGATCTCGCCGGCAAGTTCCTGGGCGGCCCGGGCATACTCAGGGAGCGCCCCGGGCCGGGATCCGGTAAAAACACAGAGTCGCTTCACCCCCCAAGCTTAGTGCGGGCATCAACCGGACGCGCATCACCGGGCGATCAAAACCAGCACCCGGACTTCTCAACGAACCAGGTGCCTTGGAGTACCTAAATCCCCGAACAGATGCGTCCGCCGGCCGAGTTCTTAGGCTCGTTGTTGCGCTGATGGTCGGTCCGGGAACCGAGCAGGCCCGGGGTGAAACCCCCCTCGCGGATAGGGCCAAGACCCACGACTCCCAGGCAGGAGAAAATACAAACCGCAATTAGTCGGGGGAGTTCCCGAATTGTTACGAAACAGTTAACATCGGCGACTTTTGTGGTTCGACATCAAAAGACGCGTTTACGATTCGATTACGTCCGGTCAGTTTGGACGGGGACAGGAGCGGCCGATCCCGGGACTCCGCCTTCGATTCTGCTCCGGCAGTAACGCATCGCCGAGTCACAAATGCGCAACAGGCTCGTAACACTCCGCTGCTAGGCTGCCGGTCATTGGACACGCAGGGTGGCGCCGAACGGGCCGTGACCCGAAACAGATATAGGAGACAAATACTTTGAGCTATCAGGCCGAGTACATCTGGATTGACGGCACGAAGCCGACTGCCTTGATGCGTAACAAGACCAAGATCCTTGCCGACGGCCAAAAGCCCGGAACCTGGGGCTTCGACGGATCCAGCACGAACCAGGCCCCGGGCGAAAACTCCGATTGCGTTCTTGAGCCGGTGTTCATCTGCCCGGACCCCATCCGCGGCGGAGACAACATTCTGGTCCTCTGCGAGGTTTTCCTCCCGGACGGCACCCCCCACCCCACCAACACCCGCCGCCCGTGCGTTGAGGTGGCGGACAAGTATGCCGACCAGGAGCCCATGTTCGGCATCGAGCAGGAATACACCTTTATGCAGGACGGTCGCCCCCTCGGATGGCCGGTAGCCGGTGGTTGGTTCCCCGCCCCGCAGGGCCCTTACTACTGCGGAGTAGGCGGCCAGAAGATGGTCGGCCGCGACATCATCGAAGAGCACACCCTCGCCTGCATCAACGCCGGGCTCTCGATCGAAGGCACCAACGCCGAGGTCATGATGGCCCAATGGGAATTCCAGATCGGCGTCCTGGGCGCCCCCGACATCGCCGACCAGATCTGGATGGGCCGCTGGCTGCTCTACCGCATCGCGGAGGAGCACGAAGTATTCGTCACCCTCGCCGCCAAGCCCGTTCCCGGCGACTGGAACGGCGCCGGTGCCCACACCAACTTCTCCACCAAAGGCACCCGCGAGAGCTGGGACGCCATCATCGCCTGCTGCGAGGCGCTCGGAAAGGACCCCCTCAAGCACGTGGAGAACTACGGTGAAGGCATCGAGGACCGCCTGACCGGCGCCCATGAAACTCAGAAGTGGAACCAGTTCAGCTACGGCACCTCCGACCGGGGCGCATCGATCCGCATCCCGTGGGCCGTTGCCAAGGCCGGCAAGGGATGGCTGGAGGACCGGCGCCCCAACGCCAACATGGACCCCTACGTCGTGAGCCGCCTGCTCATGGAGACCTGCTGCGGCGCCCTGGCCGAAGCCGAACTGGAGTCCGTGGTCGGCTAACCGGCTGCACTCAAACCGGGAGCCGGGCCCCCACGGGGACCCGGCTCCTTTTTTGTTCGGGTCAGACCCGATTCGAATCGTCCAGGGGGTCCGGCCCGCCGGACGCGCTCATCACCAGGCAGTCGGGCCGGTTTGCCCGGCACGGACAGGGTTCCCAAGCGCTGTTCTCCCTACCTGCGGCTAAGATCGCCCGATGATAAAAGCGAACGGACTGCGGTTGTGAATTTTGAACCCGGCGACAAGGCCATGCTCACCGACCGAAAGGGCCGGCGCTACCTGCTCACCCTGCGAACGGGGGCGTTGTTCCACTTCCATCGGGGAATCGTCCCGCACGACCTGATCATCGGCCAACCGGACGGGAGCCTGGTGACTTCCACCGGCTCGGAAGTCATGACGGTTTTCCGGCCGACCTACGCCGACTACGTCCTCAAGATGCCCCGGGGCGCGCAGGTGATCTACCCCAAAGACGTGGCCATCATGCTGATGCAAGCCGACGTCTACCCGGGCGCACGGGTCTTGGAGGCCGGCCTGGGTTCCGGTGCAACCACCATGGCGCTACTGAGAGCGGTTGGCCCCGAGGGAGAGGTAATCGCGTATGAACAGCGGGAAGATTTCGCCTCCAGGGCCCTCACCAACATCGAAGAGTTCTTGGGCAAGGTTGAAAATCTGCAGGTCCGGATGGGCAGCATCTACGAACCCATCGAACCCACCGAGGTCGACCGCGTCTCGTTGGACCTTCCAGAACCGTGGAGGGCCCTGCCCCAGGTCGCAGAATCCCTGAGGCCCGGCGGCATCATGGTCTGCTTCCTTCCCACCATTCTCCAGGTACAACGACTGACCGAAGAATTGCAGGCGGACACCCGCTGGACATCGGTGTGGAGTCAAGAAACCCTCACCCGCACCTGGCACATCGACGGACAGTCCGTCCGGCCGGACCACCGCATGGTGGCGCACACCGGATTTTTGACCTTCGCCCGGATCACCGTAAAGGAGTAGGGTTTGCCCCCTGGCTCGGTCCGGTAAAGCTAAGGAACAATCAATGAGGCCCCTATACTTGGACAGGATGCGATGCTTCGATACCCGGTGCTTTGGAAATTGAAGGAGCGGGCCTGAATATGCGCGGATCATCTGAGTTCGATCGCAGAATCGCCGCATTCGAACAAGAAGTGGGCGAACTGCAGATGCACATCAAGGACCTCGAAGAGGAGTCCGCGGTACTCAGAAGCAAACTTCTCGACGCACCGCTCAAAATTCGCAAACTTGAAAGCCAGCTTCAGGAGGTACGCCACGAAGCCAGCCGCTCACGCAATCAAAGCGAACGTATGGCTGCCCTCCTCGCCCAAGCCCGCGCAGAACTGGTCAACCTCCAGGAAGAGATAGACAAACTGTCCTCGCCCCCCTCCGGCTACGGCGTTTTTCTCGGCCCCTACGATGACGGCACCGCCGACATTTTCACCGGCGGCCGCAAGCTGCGTGTCAACGTCGCTCCGGGCGTGGATTTGGCAACCCTGGTCAAGGGTCAGGAAGTCCGTCTCAACGAAGGCCTGAACATCGTGGAAGGTCGTGGCTACGAGGCCCAGGGCGAGGTGGCGCAGCTAAAAGAACTCATCAGCCAGGACCGGGCAATAGTTGTGACCCACGCCGACGAAGAACGGGTGGTCTCGCTCTCGGCCCAGCTTGACGGTCAGATCCTGAACGCGGGCGACTCGGTGTTACTTGATTCCCGCTCCGGCTACCTCATGGAAAAGCTACCCAAGGCCGAAGTCGAAGAATTGGTCCTCGAAGAGGTACCCGATATCGACTACACGGCAATCGGTGGACTGGACGAACAGATCGAGGCCCTGCGGGATGCCGTGGAGTTGCCGTTCCTCTACGCCGGGTTGTTCAGCGACTACCAACTTCCGCCGCCCAAGGGCGTGTTGCTCTACGGCCCCCCCGGATGCGGCAAAACACTGATTGCCAAGGCGGTCGCCAACTCCCTGGCCAAACGGACACAGGAGGTTACCGGCCGGGAAGATGTCCGGGCCTACTTCCTGAACGTCAAAGGCCCGGAACTGCTCAACAAGTACGTCGGTGAAACCGAGCGTCAGATCCGGATGATCTTCCAGCGAGCCAAGGAGAAGTCGGAGGAGGGGGTCCCGGTGATCGTCTTCTTCGACGAGATGGAGTCCCTGTTCCGGACCCGCGGTTCGGGCATCTCCAGCGACATAGAAACCACCATCGTCCCGCAGCTTCTTTCCGAACTCGACGGTGTCGAGCAACTGAAAAACGTAATCATCATCGGGGCCTCCAACCGGGAGGACCTGATCGACCCCGCCATCCTGCGTCCGGGCCGTTTGGACGTGAAAATCAAGGTCGAGCGGCCCGACAGCGAGTCGGCCAAGGCCATCTTCGCCAAGTACCTAATCTCGGAAGTCCCCATCAGCCCGGGGGAGACCGAACGCTACGGAGACGTGCAAAAGGCCATCGCGGCGATGATCGAGGTCACCGTCGAGGAGATGTACTCGGTCGCCGACGACAACCGCTTCCTGGAGGTCACCTACGCCAACGGCGACAAAGAGATTTTGTACTTCAAGGACTTCTCCTCCGGGGCCATGATCGAAAATATCGTTCGCCGGGCCAAGAAGATGGCCATCAAACGATTGATCGGCCACGGGGAGGGAGGCATCAGGACCTCCGACCTCATCGAGTCAATCCATCAGGAGTACCACGAGAACGAGGACCTGCCGAACACCACAAACCCGGACGACTGGGCGCGCATTTCAGGCAAGAAGGGCGAACGCATTGTCTTCGTCCGGACCCTGGTGAGCGAACAGAAAAAGGCGGAGTCCCGCTCTATCGAGCAGATTCAGACCGGCCAGTATCTATAAAGGGGCTCCGCAGGTCGTTCATCCGGCCAGAGCCCGCGTCGACCGTGAGCTTGATGGGAGCGACCTTCTCCCAGACCGAACCAAAGCCCTGTAAGGTCTACCGACCAAATCCCCGAGGAGTTGGAGACTTGTTTGGCCGTTCCTAAAGTGATGGGCATCGAAACCGAATACGGCATCATCAGCAAAGGTGATGAGGAGCACAACCCGATTTTCGCTTCGTCCCTTCTGATCAACTCCTACGTCTCTCCCCGCTTGAAGCGCGTGCGCTGGGACTACGAAGAGGAAACCCCTCTGCGCGACGCTCGGGGGACCTTCGAGCGCACCGGATTGGACCTGCTTGAAGACGACGGCGGACTGGTCTCGGTCATCCTGGAAAACGGCGCCCGCTACTACGTGGATCACGCCCATCCGGAGTATTCAACGCCCGAGTGCAGCAACGCCCGCGACCTGGTCATCCACGACAAGGCGGGAGAGAGGATCCTCGCCGGCAGCGTGGAGGCGGCGGGACGTTCCTTGCCCCCCCGGAACCGGATCCTGGTCTACAAGAACAACTCGGACGGGAAGGGCAACTCGTACGGGTGCCACGAGAACTACCTGATGAGCCGCTCGACCCCATTCTTGAGCATCGTTACCACCCTGACCCCCTTCTTCGTCACCCGGCAGATCTTCACCGGCGCCGGAAAAGTGGGCTCAGAGGGTGCGTCGGCCTCCAAAGACATCCCGTACCAAATTTCCCAGAGGGCCGACTTTTTTGAGGTCGAGGTGGGCCTTGAGACCACTTTTCGCCGGCCCCTCATCAACACCAGAGACGAACCGCACGCCGACGCCGACAAGTACCGGCGCCTTCACGTAATCATCGGCGACGCCAACATGAGCGAGATCTCCACCTTTCTCAAGGTTGGCACCACCGCCATCGTGCTTTCGATGATCGAGGACAACTTCATCACCGCCGACCTGAGAATTTCCGAGCCGGTTGCCGCCCTGAGGACCATCTCCCGGGACCCCACCTGCAAGGCAAAGATCGAACTGGAGGACGGACGCAAGGTAACCGCGGTCGGCCTGCAGTGGGAGTACTACGACTGGGCCCGAAAATATCTGGCGGACCAGGATGTAAACGAGGTGACGGCGCAGGTGATGGCCCGCTGGGAGCAGACGTTGACTGCATTGGAGTCCGATCCCATGCAGCTCGACCGGCAACTGGACTGGGTGGCCAAGCTCAGGGCCGTCGATGGCTACAGGGAACGTCACCACCTGAATTGGAACGACCCCAAACTGGCGCTGGTGGATCTGCAGTATCACGACATCAGAATGGACAAAGGCGTCTACTACAAGATGGTAGAAACCGGCCAAATAGAGACCCTCGTCTCCGAAGACGAGATTCAAGCCGCCATCGTGAATCCTCCGGCCGACACCCGCGCCTACTTCCGGGGCCGGTCGCTGGGACGTTTTTCTTCGCAGGTGACCGCGGCATCCTGGGACGCAGTGATCTTTGACACCGGTGCCGACTCGCTCCAAAAGGTACCTATGATGGAGCCGCTAAAAGGTACAAAAGCCACCACCGGGGCCCTGTTCGACGCCGCGACCGACGCCGCCGACCTACTCCGGCGTCTCCAATCGTGATTGAATCGGCCGCTCGGGCTACAATCTGTATCAAGGTGAATATCTGATGGCAGAAGATCAAAAGCGCGTAAGGCGCCGGACCGAACAAAGCGCGGACGCCGAGGTAGAGGCCCCGCCCAAGTCGGTGCGCCGCAGCACCGAAGAAACAGACAAGCTGATCTCCGAGATCGACGAGGTCCTTGAAGAAAACGCCGAGGAATTCGTTCGCAGCTATGTCCAAAAGGGCGGCGAATAACCCCCTAGCCCGGCCCGCCACAAAAACAAATTTCTTCTTTGCATTTTCGTAAGCTTTCCGGCGCGCCCTACTCCTATCTCCGTCGAGAACACACGGTTCCGGCGGGAATAAAGGAGACGGCAATGAAGTCATCCAACAAACTTACGGGTGTTGTGCTGGTCATCGGTGTGGTCGCAGCGCTGGGTCTGCCGGCGGCTTTCGCCTTAAACAACTGCGACGCCAACGGTCCGGGCGACGACACGGTTGAGTGCAGTCAGGAGTACGACCTGGATACCGGTGACACCGGCAACTCGGGCGACAGCGGCAACGCGGGCCACGGCGGCTCCAGCGGAGCGGGCGGAAGCGGTGGGGCCGGCGGGCACAGCGGGGCCGCCGCAGGCGGCAGCGGCGACGGCGGGGCCGGTGGAGGGGCAGCCGGGGGCAGCGGTGGCAGCGCCGGAGGCAGCGGTGGCGACGGCGGTGGTGGAGGTGCGGCCGGAGGCAGCGGTGACCACGCCGGCGCAACCACCGGCGGCGGCGACGGCGGTGGAGGCAACGGCGGAAGCGGTGGAGCGGGCGCCTGCCTGGCCGCAGCGGGTTGCGACGGCGGAAGCGGTGGGGCTGCGGCCGCCGGGAACGGCGGCAACGGCAACGGCGGAAACGGGGTTTCGGGCAACGCCGGATCCGGCGGATCCGGCGGCTCCAGCGGAAATGCGGGCCACGGAGGCACCAGCGGAAGCACCGGCGCCACCGGCGACAGTGGCGACGCTTGCGTCGAGGCCCTGATCAACGCCTGCTGATTCATCGGTCAAAAAACAAGTGCCGGATGGGGTGCGGCCCACAATGCCGCACCCCATCCATGTTCGCGGTTCGGCACAGGTAGGCCTTCCGGCTCGCACCTTCGGGAGGTCAAGCTAGAATGCGACGGATGGACAGACCGCACTTCCCCTTCGAGCACGCCCCGGGCGCATCCCTGGACTCCTCCTCCTTCAGCGGTTTGCTCCGGAGAATGCAGGTCGAGGTAACCCCCGACCTCAGCGGCTCGACTCCCCTGGAGGCGCCCCACGCCACCACGATCCTGGCTCTCAAACACGCCACCGGCGTGATGATCGCCGGGGACCGGCGCGCCACCGAGGGGTACTCCATTGCCCACCGCTCCATCGAGAAGGTCTTCCGAACCGACCGCTGTTCGGCCGTGGCCATCGCCGGGTCGGCCGGTCCGGCCATCGAGATGACCAAGTTGTTTCAGACGGAACTGGAGCACTACGAAAAGATTGAAGGTGAACGGCTCAGCCTCGAAGGGCAGGCCAACAAGCTGGGGCAAATGATCCGGGCCAACCTCATGCTCGCCATGCAAGCAGGCCTGGTGGTCGTACCTCTCTTCGCCGGTTACGACGACCGAGCAGGCATGGGCCGGATCTTCAAGTACGACGTCACAGGCGGCCGTTACGAAGAAAGCGAGTACTGGGCCACCGGATCGGGCGGGCGGGACGCACGGGCCACCATCAAGAAGCGATACCGGACGGGGATTACTTCCGACGACGCCCTCAAAGTTGCCCTGGAGGCGCTCTTCGACGCATCCGAGGAAGACGTGGGAACCGGGGGTCCGGATGTTCTCCGCCGCATTTACCCGAACATTGCGTCGATAACCGCCGACGGCTTCACCGAGTACTCCGACGACCGCATCGCCGAGCTGTTCCAGGAACTGCTGCACGAGCGTTCCGAGCTGGGCAAATCGTCGGCGGAGCGGGTTCCCGGAACAAGCAGGCCGGTCGAATGAGCCTTCCCTTCTACGTTTCACCCGAGCAGTTCATGAAGGACAAGTCCGACTACGCCCGCAAGGGAATCAAACGGGGCAAGTCCGTTATGGCCATGGACTACGCAGACGGCGTGTTGTTCGTTGCCGAGAACCCCTCCAGCACCCTCCACAAGATTTCTGAAATCTACGACCGCATGGCCTTTGCCGGCGTGGGCAAGTTCAACGAATTCGAGAGTTTGCGGATGCACGGCATCCGTCAGGCCGACGTCCGGGGATACTCCTACTCCCGCGACGACGTCTCCGCCCGGGGTCTCGCCAACTCTTACTCACAGATCTTGGGCCAGATCTTCACCGAGGCCATGAAGCCGTTCGAGGTCGAGATCCTGGTAGCCGCGGTGGGAGAGGCAGGCGAGGCCAACGAGCTTTACCACATCCTTTATGACGGCTCGGTGGCCGACGAAACCAATTACGTGACCATGGGCGGCCAGGCCGAGGAGTTGTCGAGTTACCTAGGCGAAAATTTCAAACCCAACCTGCCGCTCAACGAGGCGGTTCGGTTGGGGGTGGCGTCCCTGCGAGAGGTGGAGAACCGGGAGTTGCCCAACGGGCACCTGGAGGTCGGGGTTCTGGACCGGACCAGGGACCGGCGCAAATTTGCCCGCCTCACCAATGCAGAACTTGCCGCGATCATCGAAGGTGGCGCCGCCCCCTAGGAGGGTGCCGGTAGGAGGTGGTTCGGGACCGTTTCGACGCCACCGGGCGGGCCGTCCTCGATACCCTTACACTGACTGGGTGAGCCTGAAGGGCAACTATGGTGCACGGTGCGGAACGGGTCGGTACCCTCCGGGCCTGAACGGCATGAGCCAGGCGGAATCCGCCTGATGGAACGCAGAATCTTCGGCCTGGAGAACGAGTACGGCGTCACCTGCACGTTCCGGGGCCAGCGCCGGCTCTCCCCCGACGAGGTCGCCAGATACCTGTTTCGCCGGGTTGTCTCCTGGGGCCGCTCCTCCAACGTCTTCCTTGAAAATGGCGCCCGGCTCTACCTGGATGTGGGGTCGCACCCCGAGTACGCAACGCCTGAGTGCGACGACATCCGTCAACTCATCGCCCACGACAAGGCGGGCGAACGCATCCTGGAAGCTTTGGTCAACGCCGCCGAGATGCGGCTTCGGGAGGAGGGCATCGCCGGGCAGGTCTACCTGTTCAAGAACAACACCGACTCCGCCGGCAACTCGTACGGCTGTCACGAGAACTACCTGGTCAGCCGTTACGGTGAGTTCGGCAAACTCGCCGAGCATCTGATCCCGTTTTTCGTCTCCCGGCAGATCTTCACCGGAGCGGGCAAGGTGCTGCAGACCGCCAGGGGCGCCCGCTTCTGCATTTCACAACGGGCGGAGCACATCTGGGAGGGCGTTTCTTCGGCCACCACCCGGTCCCGCCCCATCATCAACACCCGCGACGAACCCCACGCCGACGCCGAAAAGTACCGGCGCCTTCACGTGATCGTGGGCGACTCCTCCATGAGCGAGTACACCGCCTGGATCAAGATCGCCACCACCGCGGTCCTCCTGCGCATGCTGGAGGAAGGAATCGTCATGAGGGACCTGTCGCTGGAAAATCCGATCCGGGCGATCCGTGAGATATCCCACGACATAACCTGCCGTCGCAAGGTCCGGTTGGCCAACGGCCGGGAGGCCTCCGCCATCGATCTGCAGTGGGAGTACCTCAACCGGGCCGCGGATTACGTCGACCGCCGCGACGACCCCGAGATGAAAGAAACCGTGCGGGCCTGGGAGGAGTGCCTGGTGTTGCTGGAGGACGATTTCACCAAGCTGGATACCAAGGTCGACTGGGTCATGAAATACACGATGCTGCAGGATTACCGGACCAAACACGGCCTTGGGCTGGGTCACCCCAAACTCGCCCTCATGGACCTCGCCTATCACGACGTTAGCCGGCGCAGGGGCCTGTACTACCTGCTGGAGCGCAACGGGATGGCCGAACGGTACGTAACCGATGCCGAAATCGACACAGCCAAGCTGGAGCCTCCCCAGACCACAAGGGCCAAACTGCGCGGCGAGTTCATCAAGACCGCGAAGAGGCGCCGCCGGGACTTCACGGTGGACTGGGTCCATCTCAAGCTGAACGATCAGGCGCAACGAACCCTGTTGTGCAAAGACCCGTTCAAGAGCGTCGACGACCGGGTCGCCCGGCTGATCGCGTCGCTCTAAGGCACCGTTCTCGTTGCGCTGACACCGCTTCGCACCCCGAACCCGAACCCCGCCAACCCCTGTTTTGTAGCCGCATCCACCCCCAAATCTGCCTGATCTTAGGATGCCCGAACTCCCGCCCGATACGCCAAGTGGTCAAGCGCACTACAATCGAAGTGATGCCTACCTTTCGCACCGGCGTAGTTTCGGAGATTACCGAGTCCCTTGAGGGACTGATGAGGATCCGTGTGCGGGTCGGGGATGAAATCCGCCAAGCGTGCAACATCACCGCCCTGACCGGAGAAATCGCTCTGGGCGACAAGGTCGTCCTCAACACGACGGCGGTGGACATGGACCTGGGAACGGGCGGCCACGACTTCGTTTTGTGGAATCTGGAACACGAATCGCACGACGTTAAGTCCGGCGGCCACATCATGAAGTTGCGCTACAGCCCCTGCCAGCTCGACGTTCTGGCGGCGGAGTCGCCCGAAAGCGAGCACCACGCCGCTCTTGAGAACGCCGAGTCGTTGGACGGGATGCCCGTGGTGGCCTGCGGACTGCACTCTCAGATCGCGCCGGCGGCTGCCACGCTCAAACAGCTGGACCCCGATCTTCGGATTGCCTACGTCATGACCGACGGCGGCTCCCTCCCTCTGGTGCAGAGCAACATGGTGCGCTACCTGAAGGAGAAGGGTCTGATAGACGCCACAGTCACCTGCGGCCATGCTTTCGGCGGGGACTACGAGAGCGTCAACATCTTCAGCGGGCTGGTGGCGGCCAACACGATAGCCTCCGCCGACATCGCAATAGTCGCGATGGGCCCGGGAGTTACCGGCACCCAGACTTCACTTGGTCACAGCGCTATGGAGCAGGGTCAGGTCGTCTCCGCGGCGGCATCACTGGGCGGGCGCCCGGTCGCTGCCCTCAGGATCTCTTTCGCCGATCCCCGGCCCCGCCACCAGGCGATCAGCAGGCAGACACTCACCGCCCTCCGATTCGGAGCACTTGCCCGATGCACCATGGCGGTCCCGGACCTGCCGGTTGAACAGCTGACCTTGGTCATGAACAGTCTCATCGACTACGGACTGACCGAGATGCACGACGTACGCATCGTCGACGCTTGGGAGACCATCCCGGCCCTCCACAACTACGGGCTGGAGTCGATCAGTTCTATGGGACGTACCCCCAAGGACGATCCCGCGTTCTTCGAAGCGGCCGGCGCTGCGGGACTGTTCGCCGGACAGCTTCTCTATCAAACCGACTAGAGGGTTCGGCTCGCTGGGCGTGGAGGTAGGCGTTGCCCGTTCGTAAGTCGGAAAGACTTCTTAACCTCATCGTTATGCTGCTGGAGACCACCCAGCCGGTCACCGCCGAGCAGATCCACCGAACCATTCCCGGCTACGGACAGGACAGCTGGGACACCTTTAAGCGGATGTTCGAGCGCGACAAGGAAGAACTCCGGGAGATGGGCATCCCGGTGGAACTGACCGCCGTGGACGCGTGGGACACCGAGCAGGGCTACCGCATCCCCAAAGACCGCTACTACCTGCCCGACCTGCATCTCGAGCCGGACGAATTGGCAGCTTTGTGGCTGGCCGCCGGCCTGCTCCGGATGAACGACCCCGGTCCCGCTCGCAGCGCCCTGATGAAGTTGACCGAAGGCGCTCCCCCTCCAGCGGAAGCCAACCTTTCCTGGCTGACCGCCGACATGGGCCTGGCAGCTCCCAATCTCTCCGTGGCGCTTGAGAGCGTGGGAGAGAAGAAGAAGGTGAGCTTTCCCTATCGCAGCAAACAGGGCACCCGGAGCCGTACCGTAGAGCCTTACGGGCTCACTCACCGCCGGGGAAAGTGGTACCTGATCGGCCGGGACGAAAAGAATGAGGAGGTTCGATCATTCCGCATCGACCGCGTGGAGGGAGCAATCCACCTGACTCACCCCAGCCGTCCGGGCCCTGAGTTCGAAATACCTGAAGGGTTTTCGGTGCAGGGATACCTGGACCGGCCCCCGTTTGTTCAGGGTTCGCTCCCGGAAAAGGCCATCGTACGTTTCGACCACTCGACCTCATGGTGGGTGGAGCGAAGCCAGCCATGGCTACGTCTGGAGCCCGACGGCGCTCTCGGCGCCACAGCAGAGGTCGAGGTGGCCGACGACTCCGGGTTCATTTCCTGGCTGTTGGGATTCGGGGAGGGGGCCGAGGTCCTGGAGCCACCGCGCCTGCGGGAACTTACCCGCAAACGCCTGGAGGAGATCTGTGGCTGACCTTGAGGGGCGCTTCAGGCGGCTGTTGCTGCTGGTGCCCTACGTTCTTCGCAACAACGGCGTCTCCGTGAAAGAAATCTCGGAGCGCTTCGCCATCTCCCGCTCGGAACTGGCGGCCGACCTGAACCTATTGTTCATGTGCGGCCTACCCGGCTACGGGCCGGGGGATCTGATCGAGGCATACATCGACGACGGCCGGGTCTGGATCCGCATGGCGGACTACTTTTCGAGACCGATGCGCCTCACCCCGGCCGAAGGGCTGATGTTGTACGCAGGAGGCCAGGCGCTGGCCGCGGTATCCGGCCCCGACCCGGCGCTGGAACGGGCAATGGAGCAGCTGTCGAAGGCCTTGGCACCAGGAGCCCTCGAGCGGGTAAGTGTGGGCCTGGAGGCTCCCAAAGAGCTATCGGTGGTCAAACAAGCACTGGAAAGCCGTCGGCGTCTGCAGTTGGTATACCAATCGCAGTCCAAGGACGAGGTGACCGAGCGGGAAGTGGATCCCTGGGCACTGCTCTTGTCCGACGGCCGCTGGTACCTACTCGGCTTCTGCCACCGGGTTGGGGATGAACGAATCTTCCGGGTGGACCGAATGCGCAGCGTCGTGGCCATGGACCAAGCTGCGCCGATCCCCGCAGATTTCGACCTCTCCCGGTACGACGCGGTGTACTTCGAAAGCGACCAAGCGATGTCGGTGACTCTGGAGATTGACCCTAGGGCAAACTGGGTTTGCGACTACTACCCTCTTACGTCGCAAGAGTTACTGGACGACGGATGGATAAGGATCAGCTTGAAGGCCGGGGGAACGGCGTGGCTCGAGAGGCTGCTACTCAGACTGGGCCCCGAGGCCCGATTGATTGAACCCGAGTCTTTGAAACAAAAGCTGAAGGCGACCGCCGCGTCCATGGCCCGGCGGTACGCCTCAAGCGAGTTGTCCGGCTAGGCCGACTTGCCCAGCATGCGCGTGACCTTGGTCCCGCACTCGGGACAAAGTCCCTGGGCCGCTTTCCGACCGTTCGGCAGATCCTTTTTTTCGCCCTGGAACGTCCGCTTCGTCCGGCACTTCACGCAGTAGCCTTCGTACTCCTCGGCCATGTAAGACTCCTCTCTCAGTTCAGGCTTAAACGCCGCCTGTTTACGCACAAATGAACTTTCACGCTAGCACAGCCTCAGGCACAGCCTGAGGATATGGAGGCACCGCCGGTTTCAAGCACCGCCGGTCCTGTGGTGTACTCGAAAGCGATCCTTACCTTGAACAAGGAGGCAGTTTTAGTGATGAAGCGGGTCATATCCACCACCGAAGCCCCGGCCGCAATCGGCCCCTACTCCCAAGCGATGGCCGTCAACGGACTTGTGTTCTGCTCCGGACAACTGGGGCTCGACCCGGTGACCGCCGAACTGGCGGAGGGCCTACAGGCGCAGGTCCGCCAAGCGCTGGAGAACCTCAACGCAGTTCTGCGAGCAGCAGGTATCGGGGCGGGCGACGTCGTAAAGACCACCGTTTTCCTGGCATCCATGGAGGACTTCCCGGCCATGAATGAAATCTACGCCGGGTTTTTCACGGAGTTGCCCCCGGCACGGAGCACGGTAGCGGTCAGAACCCTGCCCAAAAACGCCCTGTTCGAGATCGAAGCCATCGCGGTGCTGCCCGACTGAAAGGCACCTACTTCGGTTGTTTGTTCCTACGGTTCTGAACCACCATCGAAACCGAACCGGCAACAAACAGTCCGGCCCCCAACACCGCCCAGATCTTTCGCCCGTCCATAAATGAGCCCGTGGCCGCAATCCCGGCACCCTGAACAATCCATATCGTCCCGACGATCATCAACACTGTGCCGAACGTTTTGGGAAAAATGGCTGCCTCCTGAAGATTTGGGACCTCCCCAAGCGTACGTCAACCGAGAACGTGACCGAGGGTTCGTTTCCGACCGGGAATCGGCGGCGATCTGCCAATTTCGCCCCTGATTCTGCTAGATTCCGGCTAGGAAGTCTTTCGGGGCCGAAGACTTCTATCGATTTGGCGCAAGCCGGGAGGTCGGGATGAAGGGCGAGAGAAATCTCTCACCACGCCGGAGCGCGTCTGTGTTCTGGAGAACCGGGCGGGTTCTGGAGGATCCGACATCGGTCCAGCGTCGACGCCGGAACGGCATCCTCGTCGCCCTCATGCTGGTGGCGAGCCTGGTCCCCATCACTTCTGCCCAGGCTACGGCCGTCCTTGGGGTGATCGTCGCCTTCCCGACGCAGGTCAACGTCGGCGACACTTCGGTCCCGGCAAACTTCACCGTTATCAACAGCTCAAGCCCACCGGACGGAACGGGAAGCATCAACATAACTACGATGACCCTGGTTCCGTCTTGTTCGTCTTTCGATGTGAACTGCGACGATGTACCTGCGTCGGCGGACCCGGGGACCTTCGCCCTAAGCGCAACCGGAACCGGGGAAGCCGGGTCGGCGTGCGCCGGCAGGACTTTCGACATCAACATCATCAATCCCACTACCGGCCAGGTCAGCTTTACCCCCGCGGACGGACTGCCGGTGGTCCTTACCGCCGTCGACATTGCATCCGACCTGGATCGATGCCGAATCCTGTTCACCTTCGATGTCTTGAAGGCGCCCGCGGTGGATGTGCTGCCGGGCGAGGCGGGCATCTCGACCTACAATCTGGCGTTCGCCGCCGGGACCCACCTCAACGGCACGCCCCTGACGACCTCCAACGAGGACATCACCACGGTCCCCGGAACGCTCGGACCGGTTACCCCCACCATCTCCACCACCGCCTCTGCCCCGGTTGTCCTGGGTGGACAGGTCAGCGACACTGCCACGCTGGCGGGGGGAAACAGCCCGACGGGCAACATCAACTTTGAGTTGTTCGGCCCGGACGACGCCACCTGCGCTTCGCCCGCGGTCTTCACCAACAGCAAGCCGGTGACCGGAAATGGTTCCTACACCTCAGACGCGTTCACCCCGGCGGCGGCGGGCACCTACCGTTGGATCGCCCGATACGGGGGCGACGACGGCAATAACCCGGTTTCGGGGGCATGCAACGATGCGGGCGAGTCGGTGCTCGTCACCACGGTCGGACCGGTTACCCCCACCATCTCCACGCAGGTCGCCCCGGCGACGGCCTCGGTTGGCCAGCAGGTCGTCGATACGGCAACCATCGCCGGGGGCAGCAACCCGGGCGGCACCATCAGGTTTGACGCTTACGGACCCGGCGACCCAACCTGCGCCGGGGCACCCGTCTACACCGCCACGGTTGCCGTGGCGGGCAACGGCTCCTACGGCGCAACTCCGGCGTTCGTCCCTACGACGCCCGGCGAGTACCGGTTCGTCGCTGCCTACAGCGGTGACGCCAACAACAACCCGGCGAGCGGAGCCTGCAACGATGCGTCAGAGATGGTTACCGTAGTCCCCCTCCCAACCATCACGGTTGCTAAGACGGCAGCCCCCACCTCTTTGCCGGCCCCCTCCGGCGTCTTCACGTTTTCGGTGGGCGTGACCAACACCTCCACGGTGCCGTTGGTGATCACCTCCCTCGCCGACAGCGTTTACGGCAACCTGTCCACCAGGGCCGGAGTCAACACCTGCGACGACCTCATCGGCGCTACCATCAGTGCCGGTGCAACCCTGTCCTGCTCTTTTGAGGGCACGTTTACCGGTGCGGCAGGTACTTCGGAAACCGACACCGTGACTGCAATCGCCACCGATGTCGCCGGAAACACGGCAACCGGACAGGACGACGCCACCGTTACGTTAACCACGCCGGTCCCCCCCGAAACCCCGAGGGTTCAGATCGACGCCACCGCCAGCCCGGCGTCGCAGCCGGAACCAGGCGGACCGGTGGTCTACAGCGTCATGGTCACCAATACAAGCAATCCGGTCGACATCACCATTACCTCGATAGTCGACAGCCTGTATGGGAACGTCGCCGCACTCCCAGCGCCTAACACCTGCAACCTGCTGATAGGGAGGGTGGTCCCGGCGGGTCAGAACCTGACCTGTCAGTTCACCGTCCAGTTCATAGGTGACTCAGGGGCCAGCCGGACCAGCATCGCCACCGTAACCGCAACCGGACCCGGGGAGGCTGTGGTGAGCGACAGCGCCCCGGCGACGACCCTGACCATCACCGACACTGCCCCGGTGATCGCTGTGGACAAACAGGCTTCTCCTTCCAGCTTGCCCGCCCCGGGGGGGACCTTCACGTTCCAGGTGGAGATCGCCAACCAGAGCGTCGAGAACGTGGTTCTCACGTCATTGGGGGACGACATTCACGGTGATCTGAACGGCCGGGGATCCTGTAGCACCGGCGGAACGATTCAGGTCGGAGCGACCTACACATGCAGCTACACGGCATCGTTGACCGGCGTAAACGGTGATCGCCAGACGAGCCGCACCATCGCCTCGGCGGTGGACAACGAAGGCAACACGGCCACCGACGATGACTCCGTGCTTGTGCTTCTAACCGAGCCTTTGGTCGCCACCCCGAGCCCGACACCCAGCCCCTCGGCCTCGGCAACCCCGACACCCAGCCCCTCGGCCTCACCCACCCCGACGACCAGTCCTACTCCGCAGCCGACGGCAACCGCCTCTCCAACACCCTCCCCCACTCCCGCGGCAGGGGCCAGCCCGCCTCCTTCGAGGCTCAGCCGGACCGGAGTCGCCAGCCTTGAGTGGTTCGCGCTGGCGCTGGCGCTGATAGCTCTCGGCGCGCTGGCAAACCGGGGTGCGCCCTCAGCACACCGCACGCGTCGCAGGCGGCGCTCCTAGCGGGCACTCTCCATCGCCTTGCGATAAAGGCCGTAGATTGCATCCCAACTGAACTCCTGCTCGACCATCTTCCGAGCGCCCGAGCCCAACCGGCGAGCCTCGCCCGGGTCGTCCATGAGGCCGACGATCGCGGAGGCGGTCTGACCGGGATCTGAGCCGTCGACGAGCAGACCAGTCTCCCCGGGGCGGACCGCGTCGCAAACCCCCCCGACGTCCGCCCCGATCAGGGGTAGTCCGGCGGCGGCGGCCTCAACGTAGACCAAGGGCAGGCCCTCGGTTTCGGTCCCCAGGAATCTGGTTCTGGTCGGCAGAGCAAAGATGTCTGCAGCCGCCAGGTAGCCGGGGATTCGATCCCACGGCTGCGGCCCCGCGAGGGTGACCGATGCTTCGAGCCGGCCTTCGGCGACCATGTCCTCAAGGCGCGCTAGATCCGGTCCCCCACCGACGATCATCAGGTGGGCGTCGGGGTGGGACTTCAGGACCTCCGGAAAAGCGCTAATGAGGGTGCGCCCGCCTTTGCGCGGAATCTGCCGGCCGACCGACACGACTACTGGGCCGTCCGTCCCGAGGGTCACCGGGTCGGCCGCCCCCCGGGCATACCGATCCACATCCACCCCGCAGGTAACCCGGGCCATCGGAACTTGCGGCCCGAGCAGCGCCGTCACCAAAGACTCGGCGAACGACGACTCGGGCATGATCATCCCGGCCCCCCTGCAGACGGCCTTCAGGGCGGTTCTGGCGCCCGGGATGCGCGAAGCGAGAACGAACTCGCCACCGTGAATGGTGAGGGCGTAGGGTCGGCCGAGGCCTTCTCCCATGAGACCCAGGGGTAGGACCGAAGGGAAATGAACCAAATCGATTTCCCGTTTATGGACCATTCGATTGAGCCGGCGCACCAGCCCGGGCTTGGGGAACAGGGTATCGACCGGCTCGCGGACGATTTCGAAATCCTGCATGGCATCGAAGCGTTCGCTGCCCGCCATCCGTCGAGTGACAACGATCACCTCATGCGGCGGCCAACGGCGAACCAGTGAGTAGATGTAGTTCTCGATCCCGCCCGGGTTCGGAGGGAAATCGTTGGTGATGACTAGAAGGCGCATATGATTCTGCTGGCCACCTGGTAAACGAACACTGAAGGGGGAGTTACTTGAAGAGGTATGTCGCCGAGTTTATTGCTGCTTTTATTCTTGTTTTCGTCGGGACGGCTGCGATCGTAGCCGATCAGCAGCAGGCGGTGGTCAACCTTCAGAGCACGGTGGGGACCCTGGGTATCGCCCTTGCTTTCGGTTTGGCGCTTTTTGTGGCCATCGCCGCAGTCGGCCGGATCTCCGGGGGCTACGCAAACCCGGCAGTCAGTCTGGCCTTTTACATCGCCAAGCGGCTCTCACTCAAAGATCTGGGTGGTTACGTAGCAGCCCAACTGCTGGGAGGCCTTGTGGCCGCAGTGGTGGTCAAGCAGATCTTCTCCTCGGAAATCGTGGCGTCCGTGGGTTCGGGGGCCCCCGCCCTTGGTGACGGCACAAGCCTGCTGCAGGGTGGTTTGATCGAAGTTGTCCTCACCTTCTTCCTGGTCTTCGTAATCTGGGGCGTGGCCGTCGACCCCAAGGGGCCCAAAATCCTTGCGCCACTGGCAATCGGATTGACGGTTACATTCAATGTCATCATCGGCGGGTCTTTCACCGGCGCCTCCATGAACCCCGCCCGGTGGTTCGGCCCCGCGCTGATCGGCGAGAAGCTGGACTCCAACTGGCCGGTCTGGGTTCTCGGACCGATCGTCGGAGCCCTCATCGCCTCAACCGCCTACGAGTTGTTCTTTCTGGACGTAGACGACGAGACCGCCCCCGAGGACCTCGAAGTTGAACCCGGTGGCCCGGAGAGCACCTCAACGGCCCCGGCCAAACAGGCAGCTGAAGGCGCTGCCCGCGAGGGCTAGGCATTCACCCGTCAGTTCCGCCGGCAAAAGGGAGGACCACTCCCGGCATCCTGCCGGAAACCGGTCCTCTGCACTGATGGCACTTCCCAACCCGCGGACCGTCGACACCGGTGCCGACGAGGTGGAGATCCGGCCCGCCAAGGGATCTGACTCCCGAGGGTGGATCGAACTTTTGGTTCAGGTGTCCCAGGAGGACCGGTTCATACTCCTGGAGTCGGTCAACACCACCAAGCGCGAACTGGCCCGGATTTTCCGATTCGGGGCTTGGTGCGACCAGACTGCAGCCATCGTCGCGGTCGCAGGCACTGCGGTCGTGGGGCAATTGACCACCACGAGGAATCGCAACATTTATGCGCATACCGCGGAGATAGGGATGTCCGTCCGCACGGACTACCGGGGCAAGGGGGTGGGGGCCGGCCTCATCGACGGGGCGCGGGACTGGTCCAGAATCTTTGGCGTCGAGAAGCTGGTGCTCAACGTGGTCCCAGAAAACGCCCGGGCGATACGTTTCTACGAAAAGGTTGGGTTCGTCCCGGAGGGCCACCGCCTGCGGCAGGCCAAACTGTCCTACGGCTACGAGGACCTGATTGAAATGAGCCTATGGGTGGATGAAACACCCTGAACCGGGCCGGTTGATCGGGCTCGCAGAACTTGGTTCCCGAAGGCTTGGGGCTGTACGCTTGCGCCGTAGTGCAAAAAGAAACTGCGTGAGCTAATGTATGACCACATTCTTAAGGGCAACTTGCCCGGTGGTTGTTGAGTCGGTTGTTCTAAAAGGAGGCCTGCGTGGCGTACCAAGGAGACAAGTCCGGTATCGGCGAAGTCGCCGATCACATGCCGTTCGAAGAGCAGATGAAGGGCGGCAAGTGGCGTCCGGGGGAGCCGCACTACTGGGTTACCGGTCGACCCGGTAACATCAGGCAGCGCCCCAACAACATGTAGCGATTCTTTTTTGGGCTTCAATTTCGGCAATCCGGGTTGAGGCCAGAAAGAGGGAACCGGGTGCCGGTTCCCTCTTTTGTTTATGTCCCCCGTCGGCAAGGGGCTCGTCACGAGGCCCCGCGGCAATGTAAAGTGTGGGTTAAATATGGCTATGAGAACTGAATCCGTTTCCAAGCTGGACCTCTACAAGGACTTGGCGCGCCAACTGCGGGCCGACATCGTCCGCACCTCGACCGCTGCAGGCTCCGGTCACCCCAGCTCGTCGCTCTCCGCAGCGGACCTCATGGCTGTGCTGCTGGCGGGTCACCTTCGCTACAGTTTCGATGAACCCGACAACCCCGCCGGGGACCACCTGATCTTTTCCAAGGGCCACGCATCGCCCTTGATTTACGCGATGTTCCGCGCTGCAGGCGCCATCGACGACGCCGAATTGTTGACCAACCGCAAATTCGGCAGCCGCCTCCAGGGACACCCCACCCCGATCATCCCGTGGGTGGACGTTGCCACCGGCTCCTTGGGGCAGGGACTTCCGATTGCGGTCGGAGTCGCCATGGCGGCCAAGCGCCCCCTCAAAGCGCCGTACCACGTGTGGACCGTTGTCGGCGACAGTGAGAGCGCAGAGGGCTCCATCTGGGAAGGCTTCTCCCGCGCCGGATTCGAAAAACTCGACAACATCACGGCAATCATCGATGTCAACCGGTTGGGCCAGCGCGGCCCCACCGAACTCGAGTGGGACATGGACACCTACGCCCGCCGGATCGAAGCATTCGGCTGGAACGCAATCGTGGTGGACGGCCACGACATCGAGGCCATCGACGCCGCTATGACCGAAGCGGTCAACGACGGCATGCCCACGGCGATCATCGCCAAGACCAAGAAGGGTCAGGGAATTTCCTTCATGGCCGACAAGGACGGCTGGCACGGCAAGCCCTTGAACGCCGAGCAAGCCCAAGAGGCCCTGGCGGAGATCGGCGACGAGCCGTCCCGCACCTTTGCGGTCCAGCCTCCCCGTGACTGGACGCTCACCGAGCTCAAAAAGGGTCCGGTTCAGTTGAAGAAGTACACCGAGGCCCTGGCCACCCGGAAGGCCTACGGAGAAGCCATTGCCGCTCTGGGCGACGCCCGGGACGACGTGGTGGTCTTGGACGCTGAGGTCTCCAACTCCACCTACTCCGAGGACTTCAAGGTCAACCACGCCGACCGCTTCTTTGAGATGTACATCGCAGAGCAGCAGATGGTGGCGTCCGCGGTAGGCATGCAGGTTGTGGGGCTTCGTCCCTTCTCCTCCACGTTCGCCGCGTTCTTGACCCGTGCTTACGACTTCATCCGCATGGCCGCCATTTCTCAGGCGAACATGTGCCTGTCGGGCTCACACGCCGGCGTTTCCATCGGGGCCGACGGCCCGTCGCAGATGGCCCTTGAGGATCTGGCCATGATGCGGGCAATTTTCGGCAGCACCGTCCTGTACCCCTCCGACGCCAACCAGGCCGCGCAGCTCGTGGCGGCCATGGCCGACCTGGACGGGATCAGCTACATGCGGACCACCCGGGAAAAGACCGACCTCCTCTATGGGCCGGATGAGACCTTCCCGATCGGCGGCTCGAAGGTCTACCGCTCCTCAGACAGCGACAAGGTGACAATCGTGGGCGCCGGCATCACTGCTCACGAAGCCGTCAAGGCGGCCGACGCTCTGGCCGGCGAAGGCATCAACGTTCGCCTGGTGGATGCCTACTCGGTCAAGCCGATCGATGGAGAAGGCATCGCCGCAGCCGTCAAGGCAACCGGCGGTCTGGTTGTTGTGGCCGAAGACCACTGGGAAGAAGGCGGCATCGCCGACGCAGTCGTCGCTGCCTTTGCCAAGCTCGGCTTCCGGGACTTCACGCTCAAGCACCTCGCAGTACGGGAGATGCCCGGTTCCGGCGAACCGATGGAACTGCTCAAGGCGGCCAAGATCGACGGCGAAGCGATCGCCCAAGCGGTCCGGGATCTGCTGGCCTGAGACACAAGCACCTAAAAGCGCCCCTCCTTTCCAAGGAGGGGCGCTTTTTTATTTCCGGTCCTTCTTGCGGTAAACGAACCTCAACGCCTGCCAGTCCACGTCGATGGCACAGGACTTGTTGTCCACCAGCCCGGCGGAGAGACCCACTCCCTGAACCGCCTCGAAGTTGAGGTTGTGGGGGATCTTTGACGACTTTTTTGGCCAAGCCGTCCACAAACCTCCGTCGACGGCCAGCATCTGGGCGAACTCGCCGAAACGACTGCTGAGCTCAACCTGGTCGGTGACGAACCACACGACCACGTCCAGGTGTTCTACAGGCTCCTCGACGATCTCAGCGCCCTCTGGAAGCATCCCTAAGGCGCTGAGGAATCCCTCCGGCGGTGCGATCAACCAAACCGAGGACTCCTGCTTGATTCCCAGCTTTTTGTAGAGAGGCGTGCCCGAGTAGTCGGTTTTCTTCTGGCGGGAAGTCGTCGCTACACCTCAGCCTTGGCGCCGGCGACCTCCTCCAGGGCGGCCTTAATGCGTTCGAAGTCCTCAACCGGGATGTCGTGGAGGTTGCCCTGGAAGGCCAGCCGCCAATGCTCTGCCGGCCACTTGGCCACATAGGTCATCCGGCGAGCGATTCCCTCGACGTCGATCCAGTCGTCGCGGTCCAAAACCAGCTCTTTGCGGATCGGCACCCGCCAGGGGTAATCCTCCCCTTCCTTCTTACCCTCCCAGATGGGCTCGTGGTCCTCGAAATAGGACCCCGTGATGGTGGCGTAACCGGCGAAGGCCATCTCCTTGGTGATGTACCAGATAAGTTTGTCGCCGTCGGCCATGCGCTCGGCTTTGCGCCGTTGCCGGGTTTTGAAGCCCTGGAGCTCGAACTTGTGCTCCCTGGTCTTTTCGAAGTTGGCTTCCCCGCTTACGGCGATCCAGTAGCTCGGCATGACTCCCCTCCTCGAAGGATTACTCTGCTTCGACCCTACAACGATCCGCCGGGAAGTACGCGGGCCGAACTGGGGGTAACCTCGTGAAGTGGACTCCAAGCCGCTGGACCCCGATGTCCGGAAGTTGTGGCACATCGTGGGACTTCTATCCGTCGCTCCCCCAACTGCGGCTCTGGTCATCACCGGGCTGCTGGTCGACCTTCCCACGGCCCCCTTCTTCCTAGGCGCCCTGCTACTCCTCCTCCCTGCCATCTTCGTTCCCAGACTCGCCTACCGCCGGTGGCGCTACGCCATCCGGGAGCGGGATCTCTATACGTCCAAGGGCGCCATCTGGCACGTCGAAACCCTGGTGCCGTTCGACCGCATTCAGTTCGTTGAGTCCAAGCAGGGTCCCCTCGACCGAGGGTTCAACCTGACCCAGGTGATCGTCTACACGGCTGCCGGTAAAGCCGCCAGCATCCCCGGACTGGATCAAGCTACGGCCGAGACCATCCGAGAGGAGCTCTCCAGAGTTGCAGGCACAACCAGCGTCTGACCAGCCGCCCGGGGAACCCCCCGTCACGGAAGGTCGCAAGCTCCAGCCCTCCGCGGTCCCCATCTGGTTTCTCAACGACATAGGACGGGGCATCTTCGGCTTTGTCCCCATCCTGTTTGCCGGACCGGCGGCGCTCCCGTTCGTCGCCGGCTTGGCGTTGTTGATGTTGATCGCGCCGGCTATCCGGTACTCCCGTTTCCGGTACGACATTCAGGGCAACACCCTTATCGTCCAGGGGGGCGTCCTGGGTCGCTGGAGACGGGTGATTCCCCGGGAGCGGGTCCAAAGCGTCGACCTGGTGCAAAAGCTCCGGCACCGGGCCTTCGGCGTCGTTGAGCTTCGCATCGAAGCGGTCGGGGGCAAACAGACCGAAGCGGCGCTGGTCGCTCTGGCACCCGACGAAGCCGAACGCATCCGCAACTGGGCGTCGGGGGACGGGGAGCAACTGGTCGAGGAGACCACCGCACAGTCCCCTCCCCTCGCAAAGCTCTCCGGCAAAGATCTGCTGATCGCCGGGATAACCGGCGGACGGGTAGCCGTGCTGGCCGCCCTGCTCGGCTACGCGCAGGAGTTCCTGGGCGAAAACACCTTCGACAAGGTCTCCGGCTACACCGATCGGCTCCTTCCCGGGGCCTCCCTGCCGGCCGTGGTGTCGGTGATCGCAGCAGTGGTGATCACCTTGTCGCTGCTGCTGAGCATCGCCCTGACCATCCTCATCTACTGGGACTTCACCGTGCGGATGGACGAAGGCAAGCTGGTCATAACCAGGGGCCTGCTGGAAAAGCGTAGGGCCCAGGTTCCGCTTCACCGGGTACAGGCCATCGAGGTCAACGAAAATTTCATCCGCCGGCCGTTCGGCCTGGCCAGCCTGTCGGTCGTAGTTGCCGGGTACAGCTCGGAGGGCCAGGACAATCAAGAGAGCACAGTGCTGCTCCCCCTGGCCCCCAGGGCGAAAGCCTGGGGGATAGCCGCCCAGATACTCGGAGCCAACCCCGAGCTGGCCTCGGTCGCCCTGAAGCTCCCGCCGGCACGATCTCTATTCCGAAAGATGATCGCACCCACCATCCTCGGGCTGGCTGCCGGAATCGCGGGCCTGCTGTTTCTCGAGGGACCGGTTTCCGCCACGCCGTTCGCCCTGGTGCCTCTGACCTGGGTGCTGGCGTGGCTGTCGTGGCGCTGCAGCGGGTACGCCCTGGACCCCGGATTTGTGCTGGTTCGCGCCGGTGTCCTAGTCCGTAAGACTTCAATCGTCCCGGAAACCAACATTCAACACCTGCAGCTCACCCGGTCGCTATTTCAGGATCGTTTCCGGTTGGCCACCGTACGGGTACACATCCCCGGAACCCACCGCAACGCCTCGGACCTGGATCAACTGGAAGCGACCCGGTGGTTCCGACTGCTTGGCGAAAGGGTTACTTAGCCTTCGGATCCGCCCTCGCCCTGGGCCTTGATCCACAGGTGGGTCTTGTCGAGCGCATCTTGTTGGGGCAACCCGAATATTTTGATGGCCTGCTTGTAGCCGGCGTTGAACCCGCTCTTCCAGGCCCGCTCGACCTCGTACACCGGGTTATCTATGTCGTCTTTCGTCTTGTCGAATGCGGCTTGCGCCACCTCCTGAACATCAAGCCAGGTGCCTGCCAAGTAAAGCTCCTCCCTAATTCGGACATGCGCCGTTTGCGCGGACGAACTCCAGCCTACCCAGTGACCGGAGTTACAGGCTAAGGATTGAGCAGGCTTTCCAGAAGTCCCGGGACGACGGCCTCCGGGGCCGGTGGGACCGGCACGGGTGCCGGTGCCGGGACGGGGGCAGGAGCAGGGGCAGGGACAGGGGCGGGGGCAGGAGCAGGTGCTGGCCGAGCCGGCTCGTCAAGGAAGGGCTGAGGGTTTTCACCGTTCGGCCCGCCATGGACGTAGACGACCATACCCACCGGGGCGTTGTCGAGAATGTAGTCGGCGAACTGCATCGGCAGTCGGACGCACCCGTGAGAGGCAGGACTGGTGGGGATCGAGGTGCTCCCGTGTAGAGCGATCCCGCCGTTGAAGTAGGCCGGCCTATACAGGCGGCCAAGCGGGGCAGTACGCCACCCCTGGCGCTTGAAGTAGATCTGGAAACGCCCATTCGGCGTAACTGCCCTTCGTGTGTAGCCCTGGGAGGTGAAGAGCTTGTTACTGCCGGTCGCCGTCGGCGATATTGCAAGGACCTGGCCCCCGCGCACCATAAATACCACCTGCCGAGGGATGTCGACTTCGAAATGGTCGGGCGGGGTGGCGAATGCCGCCGTGGGCCGAACCGCAGTTTGAAGGCGGGTGGTGGTTGCGACGTCGGCGGCCCCGGTGCGGCTCAGGTTTTCGACCTTTTGGAATGCGGTGACTGCGTGTTTGGTCGCCGAATCCCAGACACCGTCCACATCTCCGACCAGGTAGCCGAGATCGCTCAGCCTCCGTTCCAGGGCCATCACTTCCGGTCCCGACGGATTGGTCGGCGGGACCGGAGCAATCGGAGTCACGGGCGCGGGCGGGGGCGGAGGCGGTGACGAGGGCGGCGGCTCAGGAGCGGATTTGACCAACGCGTTGCCGGCCGTCCCGGTAGCCAGGTTCTGAAGGGACACCCCCACTGCCTTGACCGGCACTGCCGGCGACGGCCGGTCGTCGGCCAAAGCAAACACCACAAGCAGCAGCGGGGCGGCGACCGCCGCCAGCACCCCCAAAACAAGTAAGAGGGTACGCCTCTCGCCCAGGCTGTTCATTCGGTTAGATTAAGCCCTTTCCAAAAAAAGGGCATTAACGATCAGCTTGGAGAGCCTTCGAGCTCTGCAGACTCCCTGCGCAGTTGGGCAGCCGCCTCGACCATGTTCTTCAGGCTCGGTTCCGTCTCAGCCCATCCCCGGGTCTTCAAACCGCAGTCCGGGTTGACCCAGATCCATCTCCGATCCAGCATGCTGGCGGCCACTCTAAGCTTCTCGGTCATCTCCTCCACCGACGGCACCCTCGGCGAGTGGATGTCGTAGACACCCGGGCCTACGGCCCTGACGTACCCGGCGCTGACGAAGTCGCCCAGAAGCTCCATGTTGGAGCGGGCAGCCTCGATCAAAGCCACGTCGGCATCAAGATTGTCGATGGCTTCCATGATGTCGCCGAACTCCGAATAGCACATATGCATCTGGATGTTCGTCCGGTCCGCCACCCCGGAGGTGGTCAAACGGAAGCAGCGCACCGCCCAGTCCAGGTAATCCTTGGCCCGTTCCCGACGAAGTGGCATCCCCTCACGAAGGGCTGCCTCGTCAACCTGAATCACCTTAAAACCGGCTGCTTCAAGATCATTGACCTCGTCGCGAATGGCCAGGGCCAGCTGAGTACAAGTGTCCGACCACGGCTGGTCGTCACGGACGAACGACCAAACGAGCATGGTCACCGGACCGGTAAGCATGCCCTTGACCGGACGGTCGGTCAACGATTGCGCGTACTTCGCCCACTCGACGGTCATCGGGTAGGGACGGTGGACGTCGCCGTAAACGATCGGCGGGCGCACACAACGGGATCCGTAAGACTGCACCCAGCCGTTGGAGGTGAACATATAGCCGTCCATCTGCTCGGCGAAGTACTGGACCATGTCGTTGCGTTCCGGCTCACCATGAACCAGTACATCGATATCGAGCTTCTCCTGGAAACGAATTACCCGTTCGACCTCGTTCTTCATCTCCTGCTCATACTGCTCAGCGGTTATCGCGCCGGACCTGAGTTGAGCGCGGGCACGCCGGATCTCGGTGGTCTGGGGGTAGGACCCGATGGTGGTGGTCGGGAATAGTGGCAGGTTCAACTCCGCCTGCTGTACCAGCGACCGGTCGGCGTAAGTTGCCGAGCGCGAGTAGTCCGACTCGCTCAAACCCTCCAAGCGGTTGCGAACGCCCGGGTTGGTCGAACGGGACGATTGGCGGCGGCCGTCAAGGGTTTGGCGGTTGGAGGAAAGCTCAACCCCAATTGCTCCGACGCCCTCCGTGAAGCCCTTGGTGACGGTTACCAGTTCACCCACCTTTTGGACCGCAAAGGTCAGCCAGCCGGCCAGTTCGGGGTCAAGATCCTTCTCCAGGGACAGGTCCACGGGGACGTGCTGCAAGGAGCAGGAGGTTGATACCACGATCTTCGCAGCCGAATTCTTGAGGTCTTCCAACAGCTTCAAGGTCTTCTCAAAGTCGTTGATCCAGACGTTGCGACCGTTCACGACGCCGGCGAAAAGCGTCTTGTCCGCAAGCCCGCCGTGTTCGGCTATGAGTTTGAGGTTTTCCTCACCAGCCACAAAGTCCAGACCCAGACCTTCTATCGGAAGATTCTTGAGGACCGGGTAGGCCTCCCCGACGTGGTCGAAGTAGGTCTTAACTACGATCTTGGGCCTGCCGGCGACCCCGGAGAGGCGGGCGTACGCCTTCTTCAGCGCCTCCAGTTCCGCGGGGGTGCGGTCTTGAACAAAAGCGGGCTCGTCGAGCTGAACCCACGCAGCCCCTTTGCCGCCCAACTCTGCGATTACCTGCTCATACACCGGCAGGATGGCGTCCAGGAGCGTCAACGGATCGAAATCGTCTACGACGCCAGGAGCGGGCTTGCTGAGCAGGAGGAAGGTAACCGGGCCGACAAGAACGGGAACGGTTTCAATCCCCTGGCTCTTCGCCTCCAGGTAATGAGACACCGCCTTGTCGCTCGAAAGCGTGAACCGGGTGTCGGGCGCAAGTTCGGGGACGATGTAGTGGTAATTGGTGTTGAACCACTTGGTCATCTCCATCGCTACAACGTCCTGGCCTGCCGTTTGCCTGCCGCGGGCCATTGCGAAGTAGGTGTCCAGATCCACGTTGCCTTCGGAATGAGCGTAACGTTCGGGAACGGCACCGACCATGGTGATCGCGTCGAGTACCTGGTCGTACAGCGAGAAGTCGCCGGAGGGAATCAGGTCCACCCCCGCGTCCTTCATGAGCTTCCAGTTTCGGCTGCGGAGGTCGGCTGCTACCTGGTTGAGCTCCTCGGCCGAGGTTTTGCCCTTCCAGTAGCCTTCGGTTGCAAACTTCAACTCGCGGCGAGGACCGATCCTCGGGAACCCGGAAATACTTGAACGTGCCATCTAAATCTGTCCTCCAATCTCAGGTCCCGTCGTGGCCGCCGGCAGATGGGGCAGATCCCTTGAGTGGACGCACCGGCCGGCCAACTTACCCAGGCCCTCTTCAGGTGGACGCAGGGGAGGCAAGTTGCGAGACACGTTAGATTACCCGACCGGACGGACTAGCGAAGGCTCTCCGGGTTGTCCGGCGCTATGAGCAGGCGGCGATGCACCTTTTACAGATACTTCTCCGCGGCCGCGACCAGATCTTTGGTACAGGGGTCCCCCACCAATGGCCGGACGAAAAAAGGAAGCTCCTTGACCATCAGACCCATGAACTTTTTGGTGGAAGAGTCGGCACACATGTTCGAGATGTGGACCTGGGCTTCGTCGGCACACATGTTCTTGCCCATTACCGAACGAAGCTGAGCTTCAACCCGATCGGCAACCGCCGCCTGGTCCGGGTGTGAATCCCGAGCCTTGGCAACCAAATTCAGCAGCCAGTTGATCTTGTCATCGTCCAAACGAGCGCTGTCGCAGCTGGAGGCAACTTCTCCCCCGGAAGATGCAACCGATCCGGGAAGTGAAATCGAGGGATTGGGAGCGCT
>JAJCYE010000018.1 GCA_029263075.1 Actinomycetes bacterium | reverse complement strand
GCGGTGCAAAACACCACCGAGTCGTCGTCGGCCCGGTAGTTGACCGGGAAAATCATCGGCCGCCCGCCCGAGATGAACGCAACCCTTCCCAGCTTCGACTTGGTCTTCAACAGCTCCAAGCAGTCCTGCTCGCTTAGCTGTTCAATGGGCTCCACCTCGAATACCTCCCGGTGTTGTCAAAGGGTCGTTGGCTGTTTGTATTGGATGGCCGGCTGACGATCCCGCAACTTATCGGGCCATTGGTCGGGGCCGTCGGGCTCAAAAACGTGCTCGCGCCTCGCAGTTAGCCGGCGCCGATGCCCCGGAGTTGCTCGCTGGGCCGCATGGAGCACTCCTTCTTGCGGTGGACCGGGTGCATTTCGTTGCTGCAGACCGGGCATTCTTTGTCGTCCTCGTCCGCGTCCATCGTGATGTGGCAGGTTTCGCATTTGTACTCGGCCATAAACGCCTCCCAAAGGCTCGGGGATGATGTCGAAGATCTGAGTACATCTTCGCATTACTGTGGGTTCTAGTTCCGCTGGCCTTTACGGCGACGGTACAGGGGATGCGCTTTCGGTCGCCGGCGGGTCGTCGTTAGGTTCGGATGCCTTGGGCGCCACAATGGTTCGTTTCAGCAGGAACTGCTGCTCGGGGCCTCTTACCTCGATGCGGTCATAGCCCAAGAGGGTGTGGTCGTTGCGGTCCAGGTACAGGACCTGCAGTTCGATGGCGCTTCTGGAATCCGGAGCCAGCGACTTCAAGCCCGCGCCACCGGTGCTGCCGACCCCCAGGATCAGGGTCCCGTCGCGTTGAGCGGCCGACCATTTGTGGCCATGCCCATGGATGACCAGGGGTACCTCCCCGTGAAGCCGGAGGGCGGCCAGGGAATCGTGGACAACCACGATGTCGGGCACCCTGCCCAGCGCTTCCAACTGCTCTTGGACCGTGCGCGCAAAAGCCCGTTTGGCGGCCTGCTGCTCGTCGTTGCTGGGCTGTTCAACGGTCTTGTCCGGGGTGAATAGAGGATCTCCGACCCCGAAAATGGTGAGCCCCTCCAGTTCGGTGGAGCCGCCGTCGAGCACCCGAGCGTTGGACTTGGCCCCGATCGCGTCCTGGGTGACCATTGAGTCGTGGTTTCCTCGAATGAAGATGTAGGGGATGCCGAAGCCGGGGATCCGGTCGAGGAAAGAGACCTCCAGGGGCGACCCCTCGGCGGTGGCGTCGCCGGAGTCGATGACGGCCTGGACGTTGAACCGCTCTGCCACCAGTTGGGCGACGTCGAACCCGACCGGGTTCAGGTGAAGATCCGATATGTGAAGGATCCGTACCGCGTCCTCGGGGATGGGGGACTGCTGGGCAAGGAACTGGTACAGCTGGAAGGTGATAGACCCGATCTCGTCCAGCTCGCCTCTCAGGGCGTTGAATCTCTCGCCGAACTGCCGGACGGGTCCCAAAAGCTCGGGCGACCGGCTGAGCGCCCCGGTGAGGGTGGGCTGGCGGAAAGCGTCCGGGTTGAAGCCCGCGAAAGCCGAGACGTACAAACCGGCCGGGACCAACACCCCGACCGTCAGTGCGGTGAACAGTTCGGCCGGACCCCGGGTCCGCAATAGTGCGGCGGTAAGCAGACCGGCCACCAGGCCGCCGAGCAACACCAGCAGTGCGTAACTTTTGAAGGCGTCGACCAGATCGGTCCGCAGCGACTCCACCAGGTCCGACTGGGTGGGCCGGCTCTGCACCAGTTCCTGGGCGACGTGGGTGTCGACCGACGAGGGGGAGAGTTTCACCTTCACCGGAGCCCGGTGGGTTGCCGCCCGGATCGACCCGAACGGGGGAACCGAAATTTCGGTCCCTCCGCTGAGCTGGGGGACGAGGTCGACCTTCACCTTGCCGGGTCCCAGGTCGTACTCTCCCGAAACCGCCGTTGTCATGATCGTCAGGGAGAAGATGGCCGCAGCCAGGCCTATCCCGAGCAGCCGCAGCTTACGGGAGCGGCGTTCGGTCCCGGGCGCTCCCGGCCCAATTTCGTCCTTCAAACCTGGTTAACTTTCGACTAGTAGATCGAGGTTGGCTCGGATTTCGCTCTCGGGTATGTGGGTCAGGCTCTGTTCGATAACCCTGCCGTCGTCGTTGACAAAGATCCAGGCGCCCCGATAGGCAACCTCGAAGTGGCGCCACAACTCGCCGCGTTCATCGACGGCGTGAACCATCGAGTCCGGCCACTTGAAGTCCTTGACCGCTTTTTGCATTGCGGTCCTGCCGTCCTGACCGGGGGAGGTGAAGAAGACCACTTTTCCTTCGTACTCTCGCGCTACCTGCGCGACTATCGGCGCGTCATGCCGGCACGGAATTCACCAGGGGGCCCAAAACCACAAAGCGACGTCTTTGCCCTGCAACTCTGCGCCGGTCACCTGGCTCCCTCCGCCCAGGCGGGGAGCGGCGAACTCGAACAGGTCGGCGTTGTCGGCCGCCGGCGGCGTGCTGTCTTCTGAGCGGGATGGGAAGTTCTCCGATCCTGCTCCGCCGGCGCACGATGCCAGCAAAAGCAGCCCTATAAGGGCGGCAGTCGGGCGAAGGCGGGTTACCAACTGCAGCCCCGGCAGTCGGCGGTCTGATCTTCAATCTGCAGCGTTGCGTGCCGTACTGAAAACCTGTCGCTAAGGAGGTCCTGCGCCGAGCGCAGGATCAGGCCGGGGTTGGACCCGGTACATATTTGCAGGTGTGCGGAGGCCACCTCCATCTCCGAGGTCAACGTCCAGCAGTGCAAGTCGTGCACATCCACCACTCCTTCAAGCTCCAGCAGCGCGCTTTTCATTTCATCCAGGTCTATGTGCGGGGCCGCCGCCTGCACCAGTATCCGCAGCGCCTGGCCGGTCAGCCGCCAGGTCCTGGGCAGGATGAACAGTCCAATGGCCGCCCCGGCGATCGGGTCAACGTAGGGCCATCCGGTGAGCGCGATGACCACCGCTGCCACGATTACCCCGACCGAACCGAGGGCATCCGCCACTACTTCAAGATAAGCGGCCTTGACGTTCAAGTTGTCCCTGGCCCCGCCCCGCAGCAGCATGAACGCCACCAAATTGGCCGCCAGTCCGCCCACTGCCACCAGCAACATCGAGATATTCGCCACTTCCGGGGGGTCCTGGAAACGGCGAAACGCCTCAAAGAGGACGTAGCCCCCGACCCCGAACAGCAGGATTCCGTTGGCGAGCGCCGCCAGTATCTCCAGCCGGTACAGACCGTAGGTGCGGCGTGGGTTGCCGGACGGCCGGGTCGCCAACTGCATCGCCGCAAGCGCCATCCCCAGCCCCAGGACGTCGGTGAACATGTGGCCGGCGTCCGAGAGTAGTGCCAGGGAGTTGGAGATCACCCCGAAGGTGACCTCGACGACCAGGAAGGCGAGCGTGACGAAGAAGGCGCCGAGCAGGCGTTTGCGGTTCCCGGTCCTCAGCGCATCCGAGACGTGGTTGTGTTCGTGCGGGGCCGGCCCGCCGGGGGGGTGGTTGCGGGGTTCAACCACGGGAAAGGTGGGCCAGATGGTCAATCGAGGTGCTGAGGAGCATCCGGATGTGACCGTCGTCCAGGCTGTAGTAGACAAGGCGTCCTTCGCGACGGTTCTTGACCACCCCGGCGATGCGAAGCAGGCGCAGCGCGTGCGAAACGGAGGTCTCGGCGACATCCAGCGCGGCTGCGATGTCGTTGACGCAAAGCTCGTCCGACCCCAGCAGCGCATAGAGGATCCGGGCCCGCGTAGCGTCGGCAAACAACTGGAACATCTGGGCCAGGCGCCTGGCGTCCTCTACCGAGGGCACGCCGGTGGTGGGACCGGGCTTCGGGGCAGCCGATTGGACCGTCATGGTTAGCCTCTACGTATGATTACCTGTTCATATATTGTACCCCGGCGAGAATCGGGCGCGTCGAACCGTCTGGTTGGCGGGGGACTGGTTACTGGGAGTGGGCCGGCCCTAGTGGGCCAGGCCCGCCAGTTTGAGAAGGCGCATAAAGCCGTACCAGACAGACTGCTTGATTGTCGGCCGGTGATCGGCGGCAGCCCAAAAGTCGGGATCTGTGTTGTGATGAGTCAACTTGTGAACCTCCTTGGAGTGAACCGTCGACGCTAGCACCCGGATCCGGCAATCCTGCGTCTTTGGGTAGAACATTCACGGAGACGG
>JAJCYE010000017.1 GCA_029263075.1 Actinomycetes bacterium | reverse complement strand
CGACAGGGGACCCAGTCCGGTTTGTTCCATGACCGACGACACCACCCCCCGGTCGGAACCGGTCTCGGTCCCCAGGTAGGACAGGTAGGGGGTCCGGCCGAGCAGTACGTAGTCGACAACCCGCATCCCGGCCGGGAACAGTGGCTGTTGGGGCACGTAAGCAACGGCCCGGGCGAACTCCCTGCGGACAAAGGACCCCGCATCCCGGCCGGCGACGGAAAGTTCGCCGGAGTGTGGGATCAGCCCGGCCACGGCCTTCAGCAGGGTGGTCTTGCCGCTGCCGTTCGGGCCGATCACCGACATCCACGACCCTTCGTCGACGGCCAGGTCCACCCCTTTGAGGACCGGTGCACCGCCGAGGGTCACCCGCAGGCCGGCGACCTGGATCATCGGTCTCCGGCCCCGGTCCGGAGCAGGACCGCAAAAAACGGGGCGCCGAAGAACGCGGTGACCACCCCGATGGGTAGCTCGGCGGGGGAGATGAGCGTGCGGGCCAGCAGGTCGGCGATCACCAAAAAGGCGCCGCCGGCGAGCAGGGACAGGGGGAGGACCACCCGGTAGCCGGTCCCGGCGATCATCCTCACCGAGTGGGGCACGATAATGCCGACGAAGCCGATGAGCCCCCCGGCGGCAACCGCGGCGGCGGTGCCCAGCGTCGCGGCCACGATGACCCACAGGCGTACCCGGGTGGCGGGAACCCCCAGGCTTTGGCTCTCGGGATCGCCGACGCTCAACACGTCGAGCAGGCGCCCGTGCGCCAGCAGCACCGCCGAACTGACAACCACGTACGGGACCACCAGCCTCACCTCCTTCCACCCCGAGGTTGCCAGGCTGCCCAGCAGCCAGCGGTAGACCCCCCGGAAGGTCTGCTGGTTGCTCTGGGTGATGAAGGTCTGGATCGCGGTCAGGAAGGAGGCGACGGCCACTCCGGCAAGGATGAGGCCGACCGTGCCGGAGGCCCCCCGAACCGCGCGGCCCAGCGGGTAGGCCATGCCCACCCCGGCGAGGGCCCCGGCAAACGCGGCCACCCCAACCAACGGCCCGATGTCGGCGGAACCCCGGTAGGCGATGGCCAGGGTCGCCCCGAGGGCGGCCCCCGCGGCGGCCCCCAGAAGGTAGGGGTCGGCCAGTGGGTTGCGGAAGACGCCCTGGTAGGCGGCGCCGGCGCCGGCGAGCATAGCCCCCACCAGCGCCGCCATTACGATCCGGGGCATGCGCAACTCCCAGAGGATCGCCGCTTCTCGGGAGGTGAGGCTGGACCGGACGCCGGTGAAGGGCAGCCGCGAAATGATCTCCGAGAAGACGCCCCCCGCGGGGAGTGGTACCGGCCCGGCAAGCGCCGCGAGCAGGACCACCGCAGTCAGGCCGGCAAGCGCCGGGAGCACCAACCGAGCCTTCAGAACGGACGCCGCCCCGCTCGCGGAACCGCCGGTTCCGGCCGGATCGCCGGTCACTGCCCGGGCCGGGCCGGCAGCGAGTTGAGACTCCCGGCGACCGACCGGATGAAGTCGACGATCCGGGGACCCCAGCGGGAGGCCAGGTCGTCGTCGAGGGGGACCACCATGCCGGTGGCCACCGCCCGGACCTGGTTCCACCCCGGCCGGGCGGCCAGGGTCCGCAAGGTCTGTCGGCAGCACCCGGCGTCGGCCAGGAAAACGATGTCCGGATCCTGCTGGAGGATGAACTCGCCGGAGAGTTGAACGTACCCGTCTGCGGTATCGCCGGCGGGGTCGGCGATGTTCACCAGGCCCAGCAGGGCGTAGACCTCGCCCACGTAGGTCTTCGAGGTGGCGGTGAAGTAGCTCTCATCCAGCTCGTGGTAATAGCTGGGGGCGTCGGTGAACCGGGGGAGCGACTCCACGATTTGACGTATCTGCTCCTTCATCTCCTCGACCAGATCCGCCGCCCGGGTCCGGTGCCCGGTGGCCTCCCCCAACTCCACGATCTGGCGGTAGGTGTCGTCGAAGCTCGCCGCCGGGGGCTGCAGAATCCCGGGAACGCCGAGCCGCTGGAGCGTGGCCCCCAGCCGGCCGGGTTCGCTTGAGTAGACCACCAGGTCCGGCCGGTACCCGGCCAGGGCCTCCAGGTTAGGGGTGTAGCCGGAAAGTCCGGTGCGCGGGGCATCGGATGGAAAGCTCGACTCGTTGTCGACGGCGACCACCTGGGCACCCGCCCCGATGGCGTACAAGATCTCGGTCGCGGTTGCGGAGAGGGAGACGATCCGGGTGGGCCGGCGGGGTATCTCTACCCGGCCGTTGGCCGTCGCCAGCTTCACCGGGAACCCGCCCGGAGCCCGCACCACCGGTACGGAGGAGCGCCCGGCGCCCCCGGAACAGCCGCCGGCGAGCATTGTCACCACCAAGGCGATGAGGACCACCCGTTTTGAGGTTGCTCCCAACCGACCTCCACGCTCGCAGGAGCGGTAATCCTAGCGTCAGGCCGCGACGTTGGGCCCGCAGCCACCGAGCCGGCAGCCCAAACCGCCGGACCCCCGGCTGGGCGATGGCCGGGTGGTGGACTAGATCGCGGTGGGGTGACGGGGTTCGTAGAGCATGATCTCGGCGCCGCCGGGCAGGACCAGCGTGGTGGTGATGCCCCAGCCTTCGTCGGCCGGCTCCCCGCGCACCTGCAGGCCGCGTCCGGTGAGATCTTTGATTGTCGTGAGGAGGTCGTCGCACATGAAGGTGAGTTGGTGCCGGGTCCCGGCGTCGTATGTCGGGCCTTCGGCGGGGTGAAAGGCAAGCTCGGCGGGGGGCAGGCGGAAGATCAACCAGCCGTCGCCTGCGTCGACATCCGGCCAGCCCAAAACGTCTTTGAAGATCGCCCGCATCTCTTCGGGTTCGGAGGTGTAGATGAGGACGTGGGCGCCGGTGATCGCCATCCGCCCATCCTTCCACAGCCCGGCGCTTCGCAATAGGGTAGGCCGAACGTGGAATTTACCGATCTGATTCGTCGCCGGCGCATGGTTCGCCGCTACCGCCCCGACCCGGTCGAGGAGGACCGGCTCAACAGGATCCTCGACGCCGCTTGCCGGGGCCCCAGCGCCGGCTTCGCCCAGGGTCAGTCGTTTGTCGTGGTGACCGAAGGGTCGACAAGGGCCGAGATTGCCCGCATCGCCGGGGAGCCGGAGTACCTGGAGAAGGGCTTTGAACCGTGGCTCTCGGGCGCCCCGGTCCACATCGTGGTCTGTGTCAGCGAGCAGGCCTATCACGACCGCTACCGGGAACCCGACAAGCTTCTGGGCGGGAGGGAGCGGGACTGGCCGGTGCCCTACTGGTACGTCGACGGGGGTTGCGCTCTGATGATGATGCTGCTGGCGGCGACCGATGAGGGATTGGCCGCCGGGTTCCTCGACCTCGACGCCGCGGGCTACCGGGCGATCAAAAAACTGCTGGCCATTCCCGGTGAGGTCCGGCCGATCGGTCTGGTCACGGTGGGGGCGCCGGCGCCGGACCGGACCTCACGATCGATCGCCAGGGGCCGCAAACCACAACACCAGGTGGTCCACCGAGAGTCCTGGGGGTCTAGTTCGGCCGCGCCACCAGGGTAAGCACCGACGCCTCCGGGGGGCAGAGGAACCTGAAGGGGGCGTACTTGCCGGTCCCGACGCCCGGCGTGACAAACAGCCAGGAGTCGCCGACCTTGGATAGGCCCATCGCCAGCTTGGTGGGGAGGGTGGAGTTCGTGACCACCGCGCCGATGAACGGCATCCGAACCTGGCCCCCGTGGGTGTGCCCGGCGATCAGCAGGTCGTAGCCGGCTTTGAACGCGTCTTCGTAGGGGGCGGGGTCGTGGACCACCAATATCGCCAGTTCCGCCGAGGGGTCCCGGACCAACAGCGCCCGGTTGTCCCATTTGAGGTACGGGTCGTCCAGACCGGTTACCTGGATGCGGGTGGCGTTCACTTCGATCGCCGTGTTGCCGTTGTTCATGTCCCGCCACCCGGCGCGGATCAAGTTGCGGCGGAATTGATGGGTGGGGTTGCGGACCCTCCCATGGCGGCGGCGTTTGCGGAAGTAGTCGAAGTAGTTCTTGAGAACCGGCGCGAAGTAGTCGGAAGAGCCGAAAACGAACATACGGGCGGTCCGGGCCCGCAGACCGTTGAGGACCTCCAGGCAGTCGTCCACCGCATCCAGCCCGCCCAGCAGGTCCCCGGTGGCGAGAACCAGGTCGTACTGCTCGGCGGCCAGGGACTTCAAGAACTTGATCATCCGTTTGTTTTCGGGCCGCAGATGGAAGTCGGAAACCTGCAGGATGGCTATCGGGTTGGCCCCCGGAGGCAGGATAGGTAGTTCGTAGCGGCCGATCCGGAACCGTTTGGCTTCGACGAACCCGTAGGCCACCGGGGCCAAACCGGCGGCGCCGAGGCCCCCCAAGATTTGCAACGTTCTAACGACGTTGGAGCGGTCAGGCAGGGGAGGTCCACCTGATGTCGGACTCGATGATCGTGTGGGTCGCCGAGGTCGCGGCAGAGGCCAGCGCGGCTTCAAGCTCACCCGGGCCCGAGGCGACGACGATAGCCAGTCCGGTTGCCTTTGAAGCCTCGACCAGGTCGGACTCAATGCCGGCATCCGATCGGTCGGTGAAGACCACGAAGATCAGATCGCCGGGCTCCTCCAGGCCTTCCAGTTCCGTGAGGTGGGGGATGAGTTCGCCCTGGTCGCAGAAACAAACCATCGCCGCGGGGGCGCCACCGGCCGCGGCCGCAGCTTCCGCCACGGGAAAAGCGGTTTCGGTGGAGGCGAGCCAGGCGCCGGCTTGAGGAACGGCGAAAAAGGGGTGAAACCAGGCGGACGACCCGCCGTGGCGGTGCAGGACGACGGTGTCGGCGGGCAGGGCGCGGCGGATTGCTTGCAGGGCGACGATTTGATCGGGGCCGTCGGAAGCCGCACGGCGGGAGGCGGTCTCACGAAGCTCCCGGGCCCGGACGGGTCCGGTCCGGTCCTCAACCGCCACCGAGGTCCGGTCGGCTACCCCCTTGAGCGGGTTGGGCGCCTGCAGCGCGCTGAGGATTCCGGCCAGCACCACCTTGGCGTCACCGGCAATCCCGAGCCGCAGCGGGTATTTCTGCCCGATCCGATCCGGATCGGAGTCGACCTGGATCATCTGGGCCGGCAGGTTCAGCGGGGCGGAACCCGGGCCGGCGTCGAAGGTGGTGCCCAGGGCAAATACGGTGTCGGCCGACTCCAGCGCCGCCCGCGCCTCGGGCCCCCCAAAAAGGGCCCCGGCCGAATATTCGTTGTCGTCGGGTATCGCACCCTTGCCGTTCCAGGTAGTCACCACCGGGGCGTCCAGCCGCTGTGCGATATGCGCCAGTTGCTGTTGAGCTCCGGCCGCCACCACGCCGCCGCCGGCCAGGATCACCGGGCGCGCCGACAGCCTCAGCAGGAAAGCCGCCTGAGTCAGTTCTTGGGTATCGGGTTGGTCAGTCAAAAAATCAAGAGCGTCAAGCTTTGGGCCTAGCTCCCGGGAAACAACTCCAGGATCACCGCGTCACGCATCCAGGTTTCGATGGTGGCGGCGGCGCCGCCCCTGACGGACTGGCGTTTGGCGACCAACAACTGAGCGATCGACGTGAACTCGTCGCCGTCGGCTGCGGTGATGGGCCGCACCTTGGCGTCGAACTCCACCATCGAGGCGTCCCGACCCTTCCAGCGGGTTTGGACGTGCGCCCGTTTTGCCTGCCCGGCAAACGGAATGCGCTGCTCCGGTTCACCCGACAGGATGAACAGTCGCTTGTCCTTGCCGTAGAGGAACCACGAGGGCACCGGCTTGCCGCCGGGGTCGGTGTCGACCGAGATCCACAAGATATCGGAGCGCTTCAGGCCCTCTTCGACCTTGGCCATATCCGGCGAAACCCGGGCGTCGTAGGACTGGTCGTCCCAGCGAACCGCGTCGTCGGTCACGTAGCCGAACTGCGACCAATCGACATTGACCGCCCGCAGACCGTAGAAGGAGGTGTAGCTGAAGAACTCGTCGACCGCCTCGAACGGATCGTCGAAGTCTTCGTAGCGGATGATCTCCTCATCGGCCACCAATCCGGCCTCAACCCGGGCCGCGGTGGTGGCTCGGGAGGTCTCCAGCGCCTGGGCCCCCGAAAACTTGTCGTCGGGACGCTCGGCGCCAGTGCCGCGGGACTTGTGGGGCTGCTTGCGGAACACCAGAACGAAACTTGGCTGGTCGGGTGATATGTAACCCTCTGACCAGAAGCTGCCGTCCTTTAGCGACGCTTTTAGGACGATGGTGGGTTTTTGGTAGGTGAGCCGGAAACCGGTCCAGTGGGAGCGAAAGGTGCGGGTTATGCCCCGGGCCAGCGAGACTTCGACGGTGCCTGCGGAGCCTACGCCGTTGGGGATGCCGTATTCGGCGATACGATTGGCGAGCTGGGCCTTGAGTTCTTGAATGGTGACTTTCTTGGTCTTAAGCATGGTCGTCATTATATGGACAGTTCAGGAGGCTCGTTGGCCGTCACCGCGACACCCCGCTCCGTGCGGATATTTCTACTCGCTCTGATCGCGCTCGGAATGCTGGCGCTGGCGTTCCCCGCGCCGTCCTCAGCTACCGAAACACCGGCCGGGGACCGGGCCAGCGTCGCCGACTACGTTGAGGTCACGGGAGCCCTGGACTCGTCCGCGGCGAGCTTCTTGCTGCGCCAGATCCACGCCGCCCAACAGGACGGTTCGGCGGTGATGATCCTGCGGCTGGACAGCCCGGGGGCACTCGACACCTCGCTCGGGTCGGTCCTGCACGCAATGGTCGAGTCCCAAGTTCCCATCATCGTGTGGATCGCCCCCGGTGACGCCGAGGCCGGTTCGGCCGGCGTCCTGTTGGCTCTCGCCGGGCACCTGACTGTGATGTCGCCCGGGGCGACCATCGGTCCCGCCCATCCGATCGACCTCCGGGACTACAAAGGGGAAGATTCGGGGGACGACGGCACCACTGCCGATGCCCTCAGGGAGATCGCCGCCGAGTCCACCAAACAACTGGAACCGGCAGCGCTCGACAGGCTGCTCTCCACCCGGTTGAGCGCCGCGGCCGCACAGGAATTGGGGGTGGCCGCCGGCATCAAACCCACGGTTCAGGAACTACTGCAATCGATCAAGGGCCTTGAGGTGGCGACGTTGCACGGTCCGGTCACCATCCCCACCGAGCCCCTGACGCTCAGGTTTGTGAAAATGTCGTTGGTCGAACGGCTCACCCACAGCGCTCTGCGACCTGAGTACGCCTATTTGCTGCTGCTGATCGGATTCTTCGGGCTGATCTTCGAGCTTTACAACCCGGGGCTCGGGGCCGGCGGGGTGGCCGGGTCGATTGCCATCGGCTTCAGTTTCTACGCCTTCACCGCCCTGCCGGTTTCGTGGCTGGCGGTGGCGCTGTTGGTCCTCGCCTTCTTCCTGCTGACCTGGGACCTAAGTCGCGGGACGCTGGCGATCTTGTCGATCCTGGGCTCCATCAGCTTGATCGCCGGCACCTTCATGCTTTACGGAGGCGCCCACCCGGCCATCCGTCTGAGCTGGTGGGCGGCCATCGGCGGAATCGTCATGACCGTGTTGTTCTTCGTCTCGGTTATGACCTCGGCCATCCGGGCCCGGACCGCCAAGCCGCTCCCCGGCGCCGACGGCATCCTGGAGGCGGTCGGGGTTGCCCGGACCGACATCGCCCCCGACGGTCAGGTTATGGCCCGCGGAACCCTCTGGAGGGCCCGGACCCTGGGAGCCGCCATCGGGCAGGGCACCGCGGTAAAGGTGAAGGGCGTTTCGGGCCTGATGTTGATGGTTGAGCCGACCAACGAGGCCCCGGCCCAGGCGGATATCGACACCCCGGTGGAGACCGACGAGGACGAATAGCCGGCGCGGATTTGTGCCGGCGCGGGCTACTGGGCTTTCGGCCCCAGCTGCCTGACGTCACCCATCCTGGTGGTAAACCCGGTGCGGTCCAGGTATTCCAAGAAGGGCACTGCGAACTTGCGGGTGGTTGAGATCAGGTCCCGGAACTGCGCCACGGTAAATGGGCCACTGTCGGCGATGTGAGCCCGCAACCGGTCCTTGACGTGCTCCACCCAGTCGCCGGTGTAGACGTAGTCCGGGCTGACTTGAACCAGGTCCCCCGAGCGCACCAAAGCCCGGATCATGTCTGCTCCGTAGGCCCCGGCCAGGTCGGCGACCGTCGGTGGGGAGGCCCCGGCCGCCCGGAGTTCTCCCAGGATCTTGTCCCGCTCCGGCGCCTGGATCATCGGCTTAAAGTCCGGGGTGCGGACAACCGCCCCATCCGTTACCAACGTCTTCCGGCGGGCCAACTCCTCCACCAGTTCATCCACGAACCGGTGGTCCAGGCGCAGAGCGGTCCGCAGGGTGGTCAGCGGCAGGCCGGGGTCGAGCGAGTGCGACCCCTGGTAGGCGCGGACGTGGGCAACGGTTTGCCCGGCGATCCGATCGAACGCACTGTGCGACACCGCGAAGTTCGGCAGTCTGAGAACCGGCAGGTCTAGCGCCCCCTCGGGCGTTACGCCGGTGCGGATGAAGATCTCGTCGAGGGGAAGAAAACCCGCCTCCTCCACCAGAACCACCAGGTAGTCGCCCCGATTTGCCACCAGCAGGCGCCCCCGGGCGGCCGCTACGGCAGCGTCTCCGCGGAACTTGTCTGGGTGTGGTTCCAGGACCACCCCCCCGCCGACCGTCTGCTGCCTTCCCGAGTCCCTGATGATGAACCGGTCGGAAAAGTCGAGCACCGTGGGTTTGGCCAGGCGGATCGCCGCCAGGCCGGTCTCCCCGGTCCGGCCGGGCTCCTGGAGAAACCTCAGCGTGGCGTCGATCTCGACCGACCCGACGTGGAACTTGTACGCCCCGCGCTCTTTGGGGATGTGGTCCAGGTGGGGCAGGAAGCTGAGGGAGGCGAGCAACTTGTCGGTGGTGCGCCAACCGCCCAGGGGCCCCAGGCTGTGGCCGCGCCCGAGGGCTTTGGCGTCGGCGCCCACCAGGTTCAAAGCGGTCCGATTACCCGGTCCCAGGCGGGTCCACTGCGTACGGTGCGACTGGATGTTGCGGATCCGGGCCCGGGAGTCGCCGGGGAGGATCTCCACCGGTTGGTCCAGTTCCAGATAGCCGCCGCCCAGGGTCCCCGTCACCACGGTGCCCGAACCTTTGATGCTGAACACCCGGTCGATCCACAGGCGGGCCCGGCCCGCATCGGCAGGCTCCGGTGTCTTTTCCAGCAGTTCGTCGATGGACTCGACCAGTTCGGGCAGGCCTTTACCGGTGGTGGCCGAGACACCCATGATGGGGGACCCCGACAGGGAGGTGCCCTCGATTTTCGCCGCCACCTCCTCGGTGACGGCACGCAAGGCATCGTCGTCGACGGTGTCTATTTTGGTGATGACCACGATGGCCGCCGAGATGCCCAGCATGTTCAGGATGTCCAGATGCTCCTGGGATTGAGGTTTCCAGCCCTCGTTCGCCGCGACGATAAACAGGTTCAGGTTGATCGCTCCGGCGCCCGCCAGCATGTTCTTGATGAACCGTTCGTGGCCGGGCACGTCCACGATCCCCACCTCCCGCCCCCTGGGGGTGGTGAACCAGGCGAAGCCGAGGTCGATGGTCAGGCCGCGGCGCTTCTCCTCTGCCAGACGGTCGGGGTCGATGCCGGTTAGAGCGTTGACGAGGGTGCTTTTCCCGTGGTCGACGTGCCCGGCGGTGCCGATTACGGGCACTAAGTTGCTTTCAGTGCGGCGGCGAGCGCCGCTGCCACCACGGCGTCGTCGGCGGGGTCCACCGTGCGCAGGTCCAGCAACACCCTGCCGTCTTCGATCCGAGCTACCACGTGTGGGTCGTGCCCCAAAAGTGCTGCCGCCAACGTCTGGGCCCCACCCCCGGCCGGCTCGACCCGGATCAAGGCGGTGGGGATCCGGCTGGCCGGCGCCGACCCCCCTCCGGTGGTGGAGAAGCCTTCCGCCACCTCGATCGTGGCGCGGGTTTCCGGCAGATCGGCGGTCAGCGCCTTCGCCCGGACCAGGATCTCGTCGGCCCCGGCCAGGGCCATCCTCCAAAACGGGATGTGGTGGACCTCTCCCGCCAGGTAGGCGACCAGGGTGGCGTCGAGCGAGGCCAGAGTGGTCTTGTCGGTGCGGAATGCCCGGAGCAGCGGACTCCGGCGAAGCCGGGCAACGGCGTCGGTTCGGCCGACCAGGATGCCGGCCTGGGGACCCCCCAGCAGTTTGTCGCCGGAAAACGTGACGATGTCGGCTCCGTCCTCAACTGCATCGTTCACCGACGGCTCTTTGTTCAGCCACGAGGGCACTCCCCCCGGGAGGTGGCGGGACAAAAGCCCGCTCCCCACATCGTGGATCAGGACCAGCCCCCGGGAGTGAGCCAGTTCGGCCAGTTCCCGGCCCGGGACAGACTTCGTGAAGCCGGTGACCTGGTAGTTGGATGGGTGGACTTTAAGAATTGCCCCGGTTTCCGGCGTAATAGCGTCGGCGTAGTCCTTCAGGTGGGTCCGGTTGGTGGTCCCCACCTCCCGCATGACCGCGCCGGATTCCGCCATGATTTCGGGAATCCGGAACTCGCCGCCGATTTCAATTAGTTCCCCTCGGGAGATGATCGCCTCCTTCCCCCGGGAAAGGCCGGCCAACGCCAGCAGCACCGCGGCGGCGTTGTTATTCACCACCAGCGCAGACTCGGCCCGGGTGAGGGTGGCCAGCATCTCGGCGGAGTGTTCGTAGCGACTCCCGCGTTTGCCGCTGGACAGGTCGAACTCCAGATTGGAGTAACCGGCACCCACGCCGGCAACGGCTTCCAGGGCCGCCGGAGAAAGTGGCGCGCGCCCCAGGTTGGTGTGGAGCAGAACGCCGGTTGCGTTGATCAGCGGTCTCAGCCGCCGGCGGATTTGGGCATTCAACAAATCGGTTGCCGCGGCTACCAGATGGCCAAAGCTTGGGGCCCCCTCCCCCAAAAGAATCTGATCGGTGGCTTCCGCGATGGCCCTGCGGGCAGCGGCGACCCTAAGCGTCGGGGGTAACTGCTGGGGGAGGGCGGCGCTCAGCCGATCGACCTGAGGGATGCTGCGCAGTTCTAAAGCTCGCTGCTCTGCAGTCATCTTGGCCATCCGACAATTCTAGCTACGCCCCGAAGAGTTGGGTTGCGCCTCGGTTTCGCCCACTGCGGGGTTCCGGCAATAACAAAGGCCTCCCGGGGGGGACGGGAGGCCTTTGAAACTTGTCACCGGCCGCTGAGCGGCCGGTGGGGGAGTTATCCCAGTGCGCCGCCGCTGAAGGCGTCGATCACCGTGACCATTGCCGGTCCGATGACGATGATCATCAGTGCCGGGAAGATGGTCAGGAGCAGGGGGAACAGCAGCTTCACCGGAAGTTTGGCCGCGGTTTCACGGGCCCTCTGCCTGCGCAGCAGACGCATTTCGAATGCGTGCGTCTGCAGTACCTCGGCCACCGGGGAACCGATGGTGTCGGCCTGAATAAGCGCCATGGCAAAGGTCGAGAGTTCGGTGATCTCGGTCCTCTCCCGAAGCTTCTGCAGCGCCTGACGCCGGCTGGATCCCAGCTGGATCTCCTGAAGGAGCCGCTGAAGCTCCTCGCCCAAAGCTCCTGGGAGCTTGCGGGCCACCAGTTCGATGGAACCCTCGAGCCCCATTCCTGCCTGCACGGCAATTGCCATCAGGTCGATGGTTTCCGGCAGCGTCCGCCGGATGTCTTCCTGGCGGGCGCTACCTTTCTTGGCTACCCACAGGTCGGGGACGAAGAAGCCGATGGCTCCTCCGAGCACCGCCCACAGGACCACGGGACCGAAGCTTGCGCCCAGGGACGCCATCGCCAGCGGGATCAGGGTTGCCCCTGCCGCCACGGCTGCGGCCTTCAGAGCAAGGATTCCTTCGACTCCGCCGGGACCCATGCCTGCCAGTTGGGCGTTGCGGCGCATGCGCTTCATCTGCCAGCTGGGAGTGAGGGTCCGACCCATCTTCCTAAAACTGCCCCAGGCGGGACCGAGTAGGCGCTCGGAGAAGGGTCGATCGATCTCCTCGCTATAGCCGGGACCTTCCCCGAGAAGTACTTCGCTGGCGGAGGTGACCGCACGGCGCCCGGTCAAGGTCTGGCCGACCCCTATGGCGGCCATCATCAGCCCCCCTCCTACCGCTACGACGCTCATTGCGAACAGCAAGGTATTCAACTCACACCTCCACTTGGACTAGGCGCCGCATCCAGAACGAACCCAGGATCATGCCCACTACCGCTGCGCCCAACATCAGCTGGCCCAGGGTGGTGGTAAGAAGCGGGTCGAGGTAACCACGACGGAAGATGAACAGGAACAGGCCGATGGCGATCGGCATGCCGATCAGCACCTTGCCCGAGATGCGGGCTTCGGCTGAAAGGGCACGAACCTCGCCCCGAACCTCAAGGCGAGCCCGCATGAACTCTGCGAGGACCCTCAGGGTGTCGGCAAGCTTGCCACCGGTTTGATGCTGGATCCGAATGGCCTCCACGGTCCAGGAGATGTCCTTGGAGCCGATCCGTTGCGCCATCGCTTCGAGCGATTCCAAAAGCGGCCGGCCGACTCGCGTCTCCGCGATCACCCGGTTGAGCTCGGTGGCCAAAGGAGCGTCTCCCTCTTCGCCTGCCAGTTCGAGTGCCAGCAGCAGCGACGATCCCGAGTCGAGGGAACCCGCAAGCAGCTGGAGAACCGCCGGGAGTTGAGCTTCAAGGAGCAGAAGGCGCTTGCGTGCCTTGCTCTTGAGGTACATCAACCCGAACAGAGGAGTGAAGACCGCAGCCAGCAGACCGATTAGCAGCGAGTTGCTGAGCGTCCACACGACTGCGCCCAACATGGCTGCGAACAACCCGACAATGGCCACGAACTCTCCGGCCTTGAGGTTGCTCCCGGCCTGGGTTAGGCGACCCCGCAGACTGACTGCGGTTGCCGTTTTGCCCATGGCTCGCTCGGCGTAGGCGCCGGCCTTTTCCATCAGGTCGGACAGGGCTTCGGGAGACTTGGTCGGCTCCTCCAGCTCTATCTCAAGTAGCTGCCGGAGGTGCTCCCTCCGGCCGGAGCTGCGCTGCGCAAGGCCGAACACGACCATGAGCACGCCGGCTCCTACGAATATTGCGGCAAGGAACGTCACGATCAACCCCTCCTAACGGCGCCGGTCACGGCACGAAGGGAGCCGGCCGCAGGGGCCACCGTCTCTTCTCCCGTAGGACGGAACAGCTTGGGAGGAACACTGACGCCCGCCTCCTGCAGCTTCTCCACAACCTTTGGCCTCAGACCCGTGGGACGCAGGCGCCCGGTGGACCGGGCGGACTGAGTACCGCCTTCGGCGAAGTTGAAGCGATAGATGTCCTGCAGGGTGATGATGTCGCCCTCCATGCCCTGAACTTCAGAGACGTGGGTGACCCGGCGGCTTCCGTCGCCGAACCGATCGATGTGGATGATGATGTCGATTGCCGACGCCACCTGAGTGCGGATGGCCCTCAGGGGAAGGTCGAAACCGGCCATGAGAACCATGGTCTCCATACGGGCCAGACCGTCGCGAGGCGAGTTGCTGTGAATGGTGGTCAGCGAACCTTCGTGACCGGTGTTCATCGCCTGCAGCATGTCCAGGGCTTCTCCCCCTCGGACCTCACCGACGACGATGCGGTCGGGCCGCATACGCAGTGCGTTGCGGACGAGGTCACGAATGGTGACTGCTCCGGCGCCCTCGATGTTCGCCGGGCGGGCCTCCAGCGTGATCACGTGAGGTTGGTGCAGCCGGATCTCGGCGGCGTCCTCAATGGTCACGATGCGGTCCGACTCGGGAACGAATTCCGTCAGGACGTTGAGCAGGGTCGTTTTACCAGTACCGGTACCGCCGGACACCAGGATGTTCAGCTTGCCGCGGACGCACGCCTCAAGGAACATGGCGGCGTCAAGCGTGATGGACCCGAAGTTGATCAGGTCCTTCATGCCGTACGGCTCGGCTGGGAATCGCCGGATGGTCAGCACCGGTGAGTGGACGGCAACCGGAGGCAGGATCGCGTTGACCCGAGAACCGTCGGGAAGGCGGGCATCGACCATCGGAGAGGACTCGTCGATTCGCCGTCCGACCGTCGCCACGATCTTCTCGATGATCTGGCGCAGGTGCGCCTCGTCGGTGAAGGTGGTGGTGACGTGCTCCAATTTGCCGTGGCGCTCTACGTAAATGTCGTCATAGGCGTTGCACATGATTTCGGTTAAGGATGGGTCCGCGAGCAGCTCCTCCAGGGGGCCGTAGCCCAACAGATCGGCGGCCACCTCGGCGGCGAACTTGGCACGTTGCGTCAGGGAGACCGAAACTCCGGCCTTCTCCAACGCCACGTCAAGGTTCTCCATGACGGTTGCCTTGAGTTCTTCAGGCTTGGTTTTCTGATAGAGGCGGGGTCCCAACTCATCAAGCAGCGCGTCACGTACGCTCCGCTTCATCTGACCCCAGTTTTCGGTTCCACTGGCCGCCGCACGCCTTCTGCCGCCGCCCTTGGAACCCGAGCGTGTTGCTTCAACTTCGATTAGCTCAACCCGGTCCGACAGTTTCATTTGGCCTTTCCTTTCAGTAACCTCGAGAACCATCCGCGCCGGGGGGCAGCCGCGGGTGCCATCCAGGGAATCTGCTTGCCTGGAACTGGCGGCACTAACTTCACCGCACCCTCCGCAAGCTTGCGGCTGATGTCGGCATTGGGATCGGCCACCAAAACGGGCATGCCCATGTTGATGGACCAGGACACCTGCTTCGCGTAAGGAAGTACTGCGGAGAACCCTTGGGGGTAGAGCGGCTCCACTTCCTTGAGGTCGATTCCGGTTCCGGACTCGGCCTTGTTGACGACCAGCGATACCTGATCGGCAGGAAGGTTCAACTTCTTAAGGGTTTCAAGGAAAACCCTCAGGTTTTTGAGTGACGGAAGATCCATCGTCGCCATGATCACCAGCGACTGCGACTGGTCGAATGCGGCCAGGCAGGTCTCGTTGATCGACGGAGGCGTGTCCACGACTATGTAGTCGTACTGGGTCCGGGCGGCCTCCAAAACTGCGGTGGTCTCCCGGGGGCCGACCTTGTCGCCGGCGATCGGGTCACGAGGTGCACACAGCACCTGGTAGCCCGCACCGTGATCAACGACGTAGTCGCTGAGGGCGGTTCCCAGGTCTTCCTCCTGTACCAGCTCGGAGATCGTGCGCTTCGGGCGGAGGTGCAGTGAGATTGCCACCTCTCCGAACTGCAGATCCAAGTCCACCAGCAGGACCTTGCCGCCGGTTGCCTTCGCCAAGTACGCGGCGAAGTTGGTGGCGTAGAAGGTCTTGCCGCAGCCGCCGGATGCCGAGGCGATGGTGAACACTCGCGCCAGCTTGATGTGGCGACCTATCGGCTTGGATGCAACCGGAGCGGGGATGTAGCTGGTGGGCGGGGTGTGGTCCTGCTTCTGCTCCGTGAACGGAGCCTCCTGAACCACGACCTTCTCCTCGACTACAACCTGCTCCTGGCGCAGCTCCTCGGCCGTCTCCAGAGCTTTAACCATCTTGCTCCGCAGCCGCGCCTTGGTGGACCCCGTCGGGATGATGTCGCTGGTGCCGCACGCAGATGTCTGCGCCGCGGTGACCGGCCGGCCTCCCTCTGAAAGGACGATGACGATCTTCGGGTCACTCCGGTGTACCTCAGCCAGACGCTTGAGTCCGGCCCCGGTTACCTCTTCCGGAGCAACAACGATGACATCCGGCTCCTCCTGCTCAACGACGTCGATCACCTGGGTGGATCGGCTCAGCCGGAGGATCTCCGGTGCCGGGTCAAGGTCGACGGTGGCTCGCGCCAGGTCGGTGGAGAACTCGCCGACTCGATCGAGCACCAGAATCCTGAAAACTCGATCTTCGTCGTAATCGTCGTCGTCGTCGTCGGAGTCCCATGAATCGTCCTGGAGCCCCGCTGCCCACGCACCCTGCGTCGACTGAATGCTGTTGCGGATGTGTTGGGCGTCGGCCTCGGCCTGGGCCTCGATCTCGTCGGGGGCCTGGCTGTCCAGGGCCGCCGAAAGTGCCGATCGGTGGGACGACCCGTTGTTGCGGGCCGCCTGTTTCGTCGGGGCATCGGATGCCGGCTCCGTCTCCTCCTCCGGCCTGCTGTTCCTGGCCGGCTGGATTGAGGACTGAGCGTGGCCGTTCCCGTTGGCGGGGGCCGCGCTCGCTGCCGGAGCCGCCGGAGGTTGCCAGCGTGCTCGCAGCGGTGATCCGTTGCCGTCATCTGCGGTTGCCGGTTCCGGGGCCTGATTGGCCCAGTTGGGCCTCTCGGCCCTTCCCGGACGGGAGAAACTGGAGTCCTGCGGGGCCGAAGCCCCGCCGGACGTCCATACATCAGCTTTTGAAGCTTTGCGGGCATTCTGGGCAAGGGGATTGGCCATGCTGCCGAAGTCGGCCGTGGGAGCTTTGGATCCCACGGGACCTCCGTCGGTAGCCGGTAGGCCCTTGCCCGGAGCCTCGGAGGGCTCCGGGGGCTGCTGCCCCCGGGCCTTCCGGTGACTGCCCAGCCTGAAGCCACCCATGCTATGAGCCCTCCTGGTCAGGTTGGTGTCGGAGTCTTGCGTTTTCATCTTTAGACCAATGCGGTCTTGAAGGTCCGGCCGCCCGAGGTCACAGGTGCGTCGCCCGGGTGGACGAGACCCAGCCACACAGAGCCGTTCTCCTTCGCAAAGATCAGGCGCTCCGCCTCATCAGGGGTGAGCGACAGCGTCAAGAGGATTTCGCCGGCCGTTGAGGGTGCTGCGGCGTCGGCGGTCTCCTCGGTCTGGGTCAACATCGGCTGGTTCGCCAGCACCTTGATGTTGCTGAGCAGCAGCTTGGTGACGGTAGCGTCGGCGGGCTGGCCTGCCGACGGCAGGTTCTTGTAGGTGACGTAGACGTTGGTCTCGGCACCGGCCTGGATGTAACGAGCAACCGCCTGCGGCATTCCGAGGTTGATGGTGACTGCGTTGTGACCGGCCGGGATGTCCAGGCCGCCGGAGCTCGACGTGTTGAACTGCGACGTGGTCACGATCTCACCCTTGGCGATGCTGCGAATGGCGGACTTGCCGTTCAACTGGGTGGTGGTTGCGACCGCGGTTGTCGGGCGAACATCGGACGGAACGTCCTTCTTCTTGAGGGCGCCGACCATGTCCTCCCAGCGGGTTCCTGCAGGGATGTCATTGGTTGCTACAAATGCGGTACCCGCTCCACCGGTAACTCCGGCGTCGGAGCGGACATTGCCCGCGTAGGTGAAGACCAGAACCATGCCCAACAAGGCAACGATGATTCCGCCCACCACGACTCCACTTGACCTCTTGTTCATCTGTTTGTTCTCCTATTCCTCGCGTCCCCGAGCGGAGACAGTTACCGTTGTCGAGCTCGGTAGGAACGCACCCCCACCGAAGAAAGCTCCCTTAACTGCATTGGCGATTTCCGCCAGTGGTCCGTAAGACATTGGGTAGTCGACGGTTACCGTGATCTGCTCTCCCGGTAGCGCCAGTGACGGAACGGGGTTGACTGAAACCGATGCTGCCCCAACCTTTCCGTTCGACGAGTCGGCGACGAAAGACTTGACCTCGGCGGCCAGCGGCCTTCGTCCCAAAGACCCATCGGATCGAAGCTGTGGGTTGATGTCGGCCCGGCTGGCAAACCGCACCCCGTGAGCTGCGGCCCGCTGGACGACCATGTAGTCGTAGCCGAACTTGACCAGAGGGGCGACGAACGCCATCAGTACCAAGAGCAGCGGCAGGATGATGGCCAGCTCCATGGCTGCGGCACCATCCTCGCGACGGGTAAATCTACGCATCGCTTACTCCTTCCTCGACTGGGCGGTGGCCGACATCTGAATCGTCGAGTCGACGTCGCCGGCACCGCTGAACAGCGACTGGCGCACGGCGTTTACACCGGAACCGATCGGGTTGGGAAAGTCGCAGCTCAAAGTGAACGTGACCGGCTTATTGACTGCTCCCGAAGCCAGGGTGGGCGTACACACCGAGGTGCTGAAAAACGGTGTGGAGTCCAGGGCCTTGTTCAGTACCTGGGCGGCCGACGGGTAGGCGGCACCCGAAGTGGGGATTGCCGCATACCTGACGCCCACGTTGGTCGCGTAGCCCAGTGAGAGTTGGGCGGCGAACATCAACAGGACGTAGATCAGTCCGAAGACCAGGAAGAACAGGATCGGGGAGATGAGCGCAAACTCAACCGCCTCAGCCCCATCCTCCTTGTGCCGCAGTTGCTTGAAGCGTGCGTACCTACTGCTCTGCAGGTTCATTTTGGTCTCCATCAGTTCACCAGGGTGGCCGTGAACAGGCCACGAGCCGAAACTGCGTCCGAGATCAGTTCAGGGTTGGAGATGTTGCCGTCCTCCAGGTTGTGCGCCGCAATCACTGCAACGTCGACTGCGGGAATCTGCAGCCCGCCCAGTGCCCCTGAAAGGCCGAGCAGGTTGAATACCGGACCCAGCAGGCCCGACAGTGACGTCGGGGTGGCGCCCTGGCGGATAACCAGGAACGCCTCTCCGGCCAGCTGGTCGACCGAGGTCCCGGCTTGCCCCGCGGCCCGGACTGCGGCATCGGTGGCTCCGGTGATCAGGTCTCGCCCGGTGGGTGCCGGTCCGGCAGCCGGCGGGTTGTAGATGTCGCCGATGTCCTGGACGATCTTGGCGTTGGGATCGAGCAGGTTCTGGCAGCCGGGCAGGTTCAGGCCGGTCATCAACTGGTTGAGCTGGCCGTTGGCCGTGCCCAAAGCGTTCATGATCGTGGGCTTGGTTGTTGCCAGGGCGCTGTTCAAATTGACGCCGGTCAGGGCCGGGGTGTCCGGCAGAACTATGGCGTTCTTCAGCCGGCGCTCCGCGGTGGCCGTGGCCGTCATCTGGACCCCGTCGCTGCCCGTGATGAACGAGAGCATCGGCGGTTTGACACCGCTCTTGACCGTCACGGTCATCTTGGGCGTCAAAAGGGCAGGCGCCAGTGCTTCGAGGTTTTGAACCGACAGCAGGACCTGTTGGAGCCGCGCAACGGTGTTGTTAACCGCTGTGGTCACGTTCCCAAGCACACAACCCAGCAACGGGAGGCACAAAAGGTTGTTCAAGCTGGTGGTCAGCGTGTTGATGAGTCCGTTTATGGAGGTGGTTAGGGCGTTCACGCAGGTGGACAGCGGGGTGCTCAAAGAGTTGAGAGTCGGGTTGATGCGGCTGTCGCTCCACGGGCTGCCCGAACAGAAAGTGCTTGCGGGCGGGTTGGGCGCCGAACCGAACTGACCGACAAGGCTGGCAGAACTGCCCTGCAGTGACTTGGAACCGTAGGCGCAGGCCACTGCCCTGGGGTCCGGGATACCTTGAATCAAAGATTTAAGCGGGACGTCGAGGCCGACGTTGTCCGTGAGGTTGTAAATGGTGTTAAGGCCGGGGACGCTGCCCAGTGCCTGACCGGGCCTCAGCAGCGGAAGCGCTGCAGCTCCCGCCAGGGCGGCCTGATCGGCGGCCTTTTGCATCTCGCGCTGGCTGCCGTAGAGAGTAAAAAGCATGATTCCGCCCGCGGAGAGAGTAAGGAGGGCAGACATGACCAAAGCGACGATCACAAGGACTGCTCCTCGTTCGTCGCGGGCTCGCATTTTCAACGTTTAACCCCCCTTCTTCTTTCCTGGTGACGATTTGGTGAAAGGCTCTGGTCTGAGGCTTGTTTGCTGCGGTTAAACTCCCAACCGGAACCCGGCGGACCGAAGTGCGTTTCGGATCCGACCGAATCCCGGCGGGATGTTGCCAAGAACTGGATTTCCTACGCCGGCGGGCTCGGCAGGCGAGTCGCAACGCTGTCGAACAGGTCGTTCAACTTGCTGCCCAGCAGGGTCACGGTGATGATGATTGCCACTGCGATCAGGCCGACAAGCAGGCCGTACTCAACGGCGGCGGCGCCGTCCTCACGG
>JAJCYE010000016.1 GCA_029263075.1 Actinomycetes bacterium | reverse complement strand
CCGGCTGATCCCCATTGCAACGGTTGTCACGCCCAACCTGCAGGAGGCCGCCCTGCTTACGGGCAGGCAGATTGTGGACCTGGCCGGCATGAGGGAAGCCGCCAAGGCGCTTCACGCGCTCGGGCCGTCCTGGGTACTGGTAAAAGGGGGCCACCTGGACGCCGACGCCACCGATGTCCTGTACGACGGTCGGGATTTCCTGGAACTGACTTCCGAGCGGATCGACTCCCGCAACACCCACGGGACCGGATGTACGCTCTCGGCGGCGATAGCGGCCTACCTCGCGCGGGGGTCCGCCGTCCCGGACGCGGTCAGGGGGGCCAAGGAGTACGTCACCGGAGCCATCCGGCACGGCCTGGAGGTCGGGAAGGGGTATGGCCCCACCAACCACGGTTGGAACTCAACCATGAAAGCGGGCGGTGGTCTTTAGGGAGCGAGTTGATCGTGGGCTGAGCTACGGGGTTCGGAAGCACAAAGGGGCCCGGGTTCCGGCAGAGCCGCCTCGGTGGCTAGGACGATGCCGCCGATGGGGCAGCAGCGCCGAGTTCGCAGGTCCCCAGATCTGCACGGTTGCCGGTGCGGGCCCCAAGCCCGGAATCTAGCCCGCGGAGATTGCTGCAATCGCCTCCCGTAGACCCTTGACCACCTCGTTCGCTCCTTTCGTCACGCCTTCGGGTGCGCCTTGGGGGAGGGCCAGTTCTTTGAGCCGGGCTTTGGCCGCTTTTCGTTCGGGCCGGTCGAGAACCAGTGACTCGAGATGGGTGGCCCGAATCACCGCAATGAGACCGGCGGTCCGTGGGTCGGGGGTGGCCCCCTCCAACAGAACCCGCCGGAGCCGTCCGCGGATTTCATCGGCGACTTGAGGGTCCTTCTTCGGGTAACGGGTGGTCGGGAATACTCCCAGTGTCCGGTCCTCTTCGGTCCCCACCAGCCCGCGGTCGGCCAGCCCGCGGAGCAACGCCTTGCGCAAACCCTTGGTCAATTTGAAGATCATGCTTGCGGGCTTGCGGGGTTTGGGCTGTTCAGCGATTCGTGACAACGATCGACGGAGGGCGGTGCCAGAAGGGGGCGCGAGGTGGGCAGTCTCTATGCGGGAGTTCCTTAGCCGCACCTGCTCTTGAAGGGTCAAGTCCAATAGTTGCGCCCCGGCCAGGGCGATATCGAGCAATTCGCCGACCCTCAGTGGGGGGATGGACCCGTCCTCGTCTAGTGCCAGTAAGACCAACTCTTCCGCCAGCGAGAGTTCGGCCACGGTTAGGTTCGGGACCCGGGGACGCGGGCGCCGGCGCAACAAAAAATCGGGTAGGTCGTGGACGGCGATAGCATGCTGGTCGAAAGGTAACACCTTTGCTCCGGGTCTCCTGGCGGGTGGGAGGTGAGCCGGGGAGACGGGTGGTGCTTAGCGCCTTGCGCAGACGAGTTTGGCCCGATTTGCCTTGCGCCTTCTGTGCCGGTGGTGTGGAATGCGGACGTTCGTAGGGTCGTTGTTGGGAGACTGATTCGGGAGGGCTGTTGGTCGTGAACCCCGCCGAAGTGGGACCGTCCGGCGAACAGACCTTGACCTTTCAGGAATCCATTCGGGTGTGCCTGGGCAAGTACGCGGACTTCGATGGCCGGGCTTCCCGCAACGAGTTCTGGTGGTTCGCTCTGTTCGTCACCCTGGTCTCGGCGGCGCTGTCCACCCTGGGCGACACGCCGGCCACGATCTTTTTGATCGCCGTTCTCCTGCCGCTGCTGGCGGCGGGCGCAAGACGCCTCCACGACGTCGACAAGAGCGCCTGGTGGCTGTTGTTCGGTCTGGTGCCGGTGGGAGGCCTGGTGGTGTTGACTGTGCTTTGGGCCCAACCGCCGACCGGTGACGGAGAAATTCCCGACCGAGGGTGAATCAGGAGCGTGGTGAGGGGGTAGTTGCCCGGCGCCTACTTGCGCAGGGCCCGCTTTACCAGCAATAGACCGACCACGGCGACGAACGTCACTGCAACTACCTTTACCGCCACGGACTTGACCTCTTCGACCTTGTCCTTGACGTTCTCCGCCTCCTCTTTGACCAACTCGGCGCTCTCCTTGACCTGATCAGCGAGGGCGTCAACTTTTTCGGCCAGCGCGAGGCGAGCTTGTTTGATCTCGAGCTCTATCTCTTCGGGCGTTTTGCCCATTTCACGCTCTCCTTCAAGGTCTTGAGGGTGATCTTTACCGACTTGACGGTCTTTTCGGGCACGAATGTGCCCTCCAGCTTGCTTTTCGCGAAGAAGAAGACACCGCCGGCGCCTGCCGTGATCAACAGGGTGACGACCAGAGCGGCCAAGGAGCGGGGCATAAAAATGTCGAAGGTTTCAAAAATCGTCAGGAGCAGGAAGGGGACGATGAACAGGGCCAGAACCACCCCGAGGGCCCCCATGCCGAGCGCCAGGAGTTTCGGGCGCGCCAGTTCGACGATCTCCTGCTTGGCAAGTTCGATCTCCAGCCGGATCAGTTTCGAAAGATCCTGGGTGATGCCGGCGAGCAGATCTCCGGCGGTCTGGACGTTTTCGCTCAGCCCCGAGATGGATTCATGCAGGGACTCGGAGAAATCCTCTGACGACGGATCCGCCGGGTCCTTAACCTTCATGAAGAATGGGCTCTCAGGCCCGGGTGACCTTGTTGGCCGAGATACAGGAGGTGCAAACTTTTAGCTTGGTGGGCGTCCCGCCGATAACCGTGCGAACGGTCTGGATGTTCGGGGACCACCGGCGGTTGGTGCGCCGGTGCGAGTGGCTGATGGACTTGCCAAACACTGGCGACTTGCCGCATACGTCACAAACCTTGGACAAGCGTAACTCCCTCAAATTTGTAGGTAGGTATCAACCTTAGTGTAAACGGAGGAACTTGTCCCCTCTGCACGGTCATGATAGGGCCATGAAGCCGTCCTTGCTGCTGTACGCCCCGCCCCACCTTCAGGTCCCGGTGACCACCCTGAGGGGTGTCGGCGACAGTCAGGCCACAACTCTGGCGGACTCCAAGTTTGCCATCAAATCGATTCAAGACCTACTCCAGCACTATCCCCGCCGCCACCTGGACTTCACCGACTCCAAACCGATAGATCAGGCGCGGGAGGGCGACGAGCTGACAATCATCGGCGAAATTCGCAAAGCCAACACCCCTCCGCCCATGCGTGGGCGCAAGATCCCGCACAAGTTTGCTCTCTACGACGGGAGCTCCCATATCTGGCTGACCTTCTTTAACCAACCCTGGCGGGCCCGCGACCTCAAGGTGGGTACCAGGATCGCGGCCAAGGGCAAAGTTTCGGTGTTCCGCGGCTCCCGGCAGATGAACAACCCGATGGTCGACATCATCACCGAGGCGGGCGAGGCGGTACGGATAGTGCCCGTCTACCCGGCAACCGCCGAGATTCAGACCACCAAACTGCGCCGCTACATCGCCGCCGCCCTTGAGCAGTACCGGCCCCTCGAGGACCCCCTGCCTCAGGCGTTGTTGGACCGTCAGGGACTGATCGAGCGGACCCGGGCGTTGGCCGACTATCACTTCCCCCGGGAGATGGCCCATAAGTGGATCGCCCGCAAGCGCCTGGTGTTCGACGAACTTTTTACCCTTCAACTTGGGCTGGCCTACCGCAAGCACCGCATCGAACTGCAGACGCTGGGCATCGCCCACCACACCGGCGACGGGCTGGCCGACGAGTTCCTCCGGGCCCTGCCCTTCAAGCCCACGGGGGCCCAGCTTCGTTCTATCGAGGAGATCCGCCTCGACATGGCCCGCCCTACCCCGATGCACCGTTTGTTGCAGGGCGAGGTGGGGTCGGGCAAAACCGTGGTCGCCCTCCACGCCGCCCTCCTCGCCGTGCAGGGTGGTTACCAGGCAGCGGTGATGGCCCCCACCGAGGTGCTGGCCAACCAGCATTTTTTGACCCTGAGCGCCTTGCTGGAGCCGCTGGGCGTTCGTTCGGGCCGGGGCAAGGTCGAGCAGATGGACCTCTTCGGCGCACCGGCCCCCGACGGCGGGGCGGTCACTGACTTCGACAACACCGGCCAGATCGTGCTGCTCACCGGCAGTATCGGCGCCGCCAAACGCCGGGAGGCGCTGAAGCGCATTGCGGACGGGTCGGCGGGCATTGTGGTCGGTACCCACGCCTTGATTCAAGAGGGCGTCCAGTTCTCCAACCTGGGCATGGTGGTGGTGGACGAGCAGCACAGATTCGGGGTGCGGCAGCGGGTGGCGTTGAGGGAGAAAACCTCGGGGGACTCGGCTCCCGACATCCTGATCATGACCGCAACGCCCATCCCCAGGACGCTGGCCTTCACGCTTTACGGGGACCTGGACGTCAGTATTTTGGACGAGCTGCCCAAGGGCCGCAGGCCGGTGAAGACCCGGATTGTGAGCGAGGCGGAGCGCCAAAGCGCCTATGACCTGGTGCGCAGTGAGGTCCGGGCAGGGAGGCAGGCCTATGTGATCACGCCGCTGATCGACGAGTCGGACAAGCTGGACGTGAAGTCGGCCGAGACCGAGGCCAAACGACTGGCCACCGAGGTGTTCCCCGACCTGCGGGTAGGCATGATGCACGGTCGCATGAAGCCCAATGCCAAGGAGAAGGTCATGTCCGAGTTCCGCCGGGGTGAGGTCGACGTGTTGATCTCCACCACGGTGGTCGAGGTAGGCGTGGATGTTCCCAATGCCACCGTGATGTTGATAGAGGACGCCGACCGGTTCGGTCTCAGCCAGCTTCACCAACTCCGGGGCCGTATCGGGCGAGGAGAACACGCCTCAACCTGCTTGGTGTTGTCCAGTGTGGTCGACGATGAAGAGGCGGAGCCGGTAGCGCTAGAGCGGCTGAAGGTCCTGGCCTCGACCAACGATGGATTTGTGCTGGCCAACAAGGACTTGGAGTTGCGGGGGACGGGCACCGTTTTGGGAGAGCGCCAGTCCGGGATGTCCGACCTCAGGTTGACCCACCTGCTGAGGGATCTCAAAGTACTTCAGGCGGCGAGGGAGGAGGCCTTCAGCCTCATAGGCAAGGACCCGGAGTTGTTGCGCCACCCCAACATCCGGTTGGAGATGGAGGGCCGTTATTCGGACCGCATCGAGTGGCTTCTCAGGTCGTGAGGGTAATCGCCGGCAGTGCCCGGGGGCGCAAGCTGAAGTCGGTCGATGACCCTGGGGTCAGGCCTACAACCGACAGGCTTAAGGAAGCCCTGTTCTCCACTCTCGGGCCCGGAATACGGGGCAAGCGGGTCCTGGATCTCTATGCGGGTTCCGGCGGGTTGGGTATTGAGGCCCTGTCCCGGGGGGCCGAACGCGTCACCTTCGTAGAGGCCGACCAGGCCGCGGCCGCCATTATCGAGGCAAACCTGGCCGCTACCGGGTTGGGTGACAGGGCGCAGGTGAGCCGGATCAAGGCGGAGCGGTTTGCCGGAGGAACCAGGTTCGGCAGCCAGGCGATGTTCGACGTGGTCCTGGCGGACCCCCCGTACGAAACCGGCGTCCCGGCGGGCGTGTTGAGCGCCCTCGTCGCCAACGGGCGGTTGTCCGGGGACGCCATGGTGGTCGTGGAGTTATCCTCCCGCCTCAAGAACCAGGACCCGCCCATGGGATACCGTTTACTGGATTCCCGGAGGTACGGGGACTCAACGCTGATGTATCTGGCTGTTGTGGGAGTGAGCCCCGAGGAGCCACTCCGGAGCCCGACTTCCGACCACCCCGCCCAGCCTTGAGCGATAAGGAGAGAAGATCTTGACCGTAGCCATCTGCCCCGGATCCTTCGATCCGCCGACCAACGGCCACATCGATGTCATCCAACGGGCGGCCCGGCACTTTGAGCGGGTTGTGGTGTTGGTCTCGGTCAACCCGGCCAAGTCGCCCATGCTCTCCGCCCAGGAGCGGGTTCTCCTGCTGCGGGAGGTGCTGGGCCACCTGGACAACGTGGAGGTGGAGGCCTACGAGGGTCTGTTGGTGGACCTGGCGCGGCAACGGGGCGCCGGGGTGATAGTCAAGGGACTGAGGGCTCTGTCGGACGTGGAGCGGGAGATTCAGATGGCCCAGATGAACGCCGGTCTCTACGAGGCGGTCGATACCTTTTTTGTCACCACCGACCCGCGCTGGAGTTTTGTTTCTTCCAGCGGGGTAAAGGAGGTGGCGGCCTATGGGGGCGATGTGAGCGGGCTTGTCCCCAGGGCCGTCAACGATCTGCTTGAAGGACGGTACAAGGGTGGGAGCCGCTAGCCCCAAGCGACTCCCACCCTGACCGTTCTCGTCGTCTCAGGCTCGCACCGGGCCAAAGAAGCCCCTCGGAAGGGTAGTTCGTGCCGGTCCGAGCCCAAGGCCGAGATCTCTTGGCGCCCGTTGGGATATTCCCCGGTTGTGGTGGGCTAAACACTTCGGCGAGAATCCGGTCCGGGAAATAATGCGTTCGACAACTGAAGGGTCTAGTCTGTAGTCATGGGTCTACTTGAAGATATCGACTCGGTGATTGCTGAGGTTCGGGAGGCAAAACCGGTCCCGCTCTCCGCCTCGGCGATGATCAACAAGAAGGCGCTGCTGGCCAAACTGGAGCGGATTCGCCGAAATGCACCGGACGAATTGCACCAGGCTCGCTATGTAATGCAGGACCGGGATGGACTGATCACCGGCGCCCACGCGGAGATCGAACAGTTGCGAGCCCAGGTCTACGCCGAGCGGGACAAGTTGGTTTCGCGGACCGAAATTGTTGCCGCAGCCAGCCGGGAAGCGGACAAAATTATTGAAGAATCCCGCAAGCGCGCCCGTCAGATCCGAGTGGAGGCCGAAGACTACGTCGACGCCAAACTGGCGGGGTTCGAGGTCGTCCTGTCGAAGACGTTGGGAGCGGTCACTCGGGGTCGCGAGTCACTCAGGGGCAGGCTTGACGTGGCCGGACAGCATGTCCCGACCGACTCTCCGGGAGAGTTGACCGACCCCCGGATCGACCTGCGTAGTACCGGCAGCATCAACCGCGTATAGGCGGCGGCCCGCCCCGGTCCTGGGGGTCTGCGGCGTGAATGACGGCTGACGTGGCACTATTGAACGTCGGGAACATCCCGGCACAACCAAGATGCGCGTTCTACTACCTGGTTTGATAACCTAGGACGCGCCCTCCCCAAGGCGGCCCTACTCATGCACTGGTTGCAAATTGACGTTACCAACCTGGACGGGCTTTCCGACGGCTCCAGGGAGATCAGATCTTCGGGGCCCGTTGAGGGCTTCCGCAGCGGTCTCGGGTGGATCGACGATGGCGACTCGGTGCACATAGATCTCGTGCTGAGAAGCGTGAGCGATAGCGTCGAGGCGGTGGGCGAGGTCCGGGGAAAACTCCATCTGAGTTGTTCCAGGTGCCTGGTTGAGTACCAAGAAGGTTTTCGGCTGGATGTGGACGAGAAGTTCTACTTCGACCCCACCGCCGCCGAACTCAAGGAAGGTTACGAAGTACGGGATCAGGTTGTAAACCTGGAACCGATGTTGAGGGACGTGATTGTCCTCAGCATCCCGATGAGACCCGTACATACTGATGACTGCAAGGGTTTGTGCCCGGAGTGTGGCGCCGACCTGAATGCTTCGGACTGCAAACACGCAAAGCAACAAATTGATATCCGGTGGGCGCCGCTGCAGAGCCTGATGGCATCGCAGTCGGGTGGAGATGACGAAGAAGTGGAGAAATAGATGCCCGTACCAAAGCGAAAGAAGTCCCGCTCAACCACCCGTCACCGTAAGTCGCAGTGGAAGCTGTATGTGCCGGGCAAGTCGACCTGTCCCCAATGCCACGCCCCCAAGGCGTCTCACCGCGTATGCGGTAAGTGTGGCCACTACGATGGGCGTGAGGTAGTCGAAGTCGACTAAGACCCCTTCTGCGATGGATCCCGACACAACTGACGATCCCATCGCCCCCGGGTTGCTTGATCGCCTGGGTATCGCGGGTGCCCGGACCCCCCTTCTTGAGGTGGCTCTTGCCCACCGCTCTTTCGCTTTCGAGCGCAAGGGGGCGGTCAACAACGAGCGCCTGGAGTTCTTGGGCGACGCGGTGCTCGGCCTGGTGATCACTAACCTGATCTTTGGTTCTTTCCCGGACCTGGCCGAGGGCGACATGGCCAAACTCCGCTCGAGCACGGTCAATATGGCGGTCCTCGCCGATGTGGCGCGCTCTTTGGGGCTGGGTGAGGAGTTGTTGCTGGGCAAGGGCGAGGAACTGTCCGGAGGCCGCAACAAGGACTCGATTCTGGCCGATGCGTTCGAGGCGGTCCTGGGGGCCCTGTATCTCGACTGCGGGCTGGACCCGACCGCTCAGATCATCGAACGCCTTTTTGTCGATCACATCCACGAATTGGTGGACAAGGGTGTGGTGCGGGACTTCAAAACCAGCCTGCAGGAGGAGACGGTGCAGCAGGCGGGTGCCCTGCCCGAGTACCGCGTTTCTTCAACCGGGCCGGACCACGACAAACGATTTGAGGCCGAAGTCTTCCTGGTGGGCGCCTTCTTGGGCAGGGGGACCGGCCGCTCGAAGAAGCAGGCGGAGCAGGCAGCCGCCAAAGAAGCGTTGGCTGCGCGCTCGCCGGCCACCCCTCCCACCGATGCCCGAACTCCCTGAAGTAGAGGTAATCCGCCGGGACCTGCTCAAAGAGGTGACCGGCCGCACCATCGTCCGCGCCGAACTCCGGGACGTACCCAACTCACCGCGGGTGATCCGCCGCCACCACTCATCGGGTGAGTTCACCGGCCCGCTGGCCGGGATGACTATCCACCGCCTTGAGCGCCGGGGGAAATACCTGCTGTTCTGCCTGGACGACGAACTGGTGCTGGTGGTGCACCTGGGTATGTCGGGCCAGTTGATCTTGAGTTCGGCCGAGGAGTCCCCGGCCAAGCACACGCACGTGGTGCTGCACTTCGTTGGCGGGGGCCAACTGCGCTACGTAGACCCCCGCACTTTCGGGGAGATGTTCGTGACCCATCAGGACCCGTCCGGGGAGGTCCCCGAACTGGCTGGGCTGGGCATGGACCCCATCGCCGGCGCAATTCCAGTCGGGTACCTGACCTCAACCTTCGCCCGGCGGAAGACCCGGATCAAGCCGCTCTTGATGGACCAGAGCTTCATCTGCGGGTTGGGCAACATCTATTCGGACGAGGTCCTGTTCATGGCCGGCGTCCGCCACGACCGGCCAACTGCGGCGGTGACCGGGGAAGAGGCGGCACTCCTTCTCGCTGCGATCCCGGCGGTGCTCCTGGAATCCATTAAAAGCCGTGGCTCCTCGATCGCCGACGAGCAGTACCGGGATCCGTTCGGCAAGGTGGGCGGCTATCAGCACCGGCTCCGGGTCTACGGCAGGGAGTTCAAGCCGTGTACAGTCTGCGGCACGCTGATCGAGAGGGGGAGGTGGAGCAACCGCTCGACCTTTTATTGCCCCAGGTGCCAGGGATAGGGGTCGGTCGGGGCTGATCGGGCGGGTTCGAGCGGGAGGCCCCAACCCAACGCTGCTTGTTGGCGCACAATAGGATCCCTTGTCCAAGCTGAACCCGGAGGTGTAGCTGTGAGCGAAAGCCGAACGGTATTGCTGGATGCTGGTGAAATCCAAGTGCAGGCCGAGGTCGACTCGCCGGATGGGACTCCCCGGGCGGGCTTCCTGCTGGTCCACGGCGCCGGGGGGGACCGCAACACGGCGGGACTCAAATCCCTGGCCGCTGGGCTGGCCCGGCAGGGCTACCTGGTCATACGTCCCGATCTGCCCTACCGGGCGACCGGGCGCTCGACCCCGCCGCTGGCGGAAAAGAGCGTGCCGGGGTTCGTGAACCTTGTTCAGAGCGCCCGGGCCCAGTTCGGGACCGACGCCCCCTGGGTGGTGGGGGGCCGCTCCTACGGTGGGCGGGTGGCATCTATGGCCGTCGCCGAAGGATTGGATGCCGCAGGGCTGCTCCTGTATTCCTATCCGCTGCACCGGCCGGGCAACGCGGCCGAACCCCGGGTAGCGCACTGGCCCAAGATCTTGATCCCGTCGTTGTTTTTGGAGGGGGACCACGATCCATTCTGCGACCTGGGGGTCTTTAACCGGTACCTGCTGGACATGGGTATCAAGGCCCGGGTTCACGTGGTCAAAGGCGGCGACCACAGTCTGCGGGTGGCGAAGGTCAATTCGCCGGACGGCAAGGCCAGGTCGGAGGACTCGGTGGTCGAGAGCGTGATCCCGGTCATTGAGGACTGGGTTTCAACGTTGGTGGTAAAAGCCGGGAGTTAGGCTCCGAAGGTCGCCAGGCGCATGGTGGAGGCGAGCATGAAGCTCATCAAATCCTTGCCGAACTGGTGGCCGAAGCCGCCCAGGCGGGCTGCTTCTTCGTCAAACCGGTCCACCAGGTCGACCCCAACGTTCTCGCCCCACATCAAAAAGGGAACCGGCTGCCAGGAGTGACGCTGGAAGGCGGCGGGTGTGGCGTGGTCGCCGGTCACGCAGACGACCCCCGGGTTCATCGCCAGGATCTCAGGGATGGTTCGGTCCACCTGCTCTATGGCGGCGATCTTACGAGCGAAGTCTCCGTCTTCACCGGCCGAGTCGGTTGGTTTCTGGTGGAGAAAAAAGAAGTCGTAGTCGTTCCAGTGGGCCTTCATGTCCTCCACCGACTCCTCCCACCCGGCGGTTTCGGGCGGTACGTCCATGCCGACGATCTTCGAAAGCCCCCGGTACATCGGGTAGCTGGCGATACCGCGGGCCTTGAGCAGGTAGCGCAGTGCGAACGGTTCGATGGGGCGGAGCGTGTCGAAGCCCCTCAACAAAAGGAAGTTGGCTTGTTCGCCGGCCAGGATCAGCCGGACCTGGTCCAGGAACCGCTCGAGGAGGATGGCGGTGCCGGCGGCCTCGGTGCCGCGTGCCGTGGGCGGGTTGGGCGTGATCCCTACGACCCCGGGGTCGGTGTCTTTCAGGTCGGCGGAGAGGCCCATGCCCCTTAGGACCAAGAGTCCCCGGTGGTCGCGTTCGGATTCAAGAAAGAACTCGACGTCGCCTTCCATCTTCACGTTCTCCCGCAGGAGTTTGCACAGGCGCATGTTCTCTTCGGTGGGGATACGACCGGCGCGCCGGTCGATCACCCTGCCGTCGGCGTCAAGGGTGCAGAAGTTGACCCGGGCGGCGACGTCGCCGGGTCTCAGGTCGAAGGCGACCCCGGCGGCGGACAGCGCCCCCCGCCCCAACAGGTACTTCACCGGGTCGTAGCCGAACAGCGCCATATGGCCGGCGCCGCTCCCGGGGGTTACTCCGGGTGCGACCACGGTGTGGACGCCGGACATGCCTTCGGCGGCCATCCGGTCCAGATTGGGGGTGTCGGCGTCCAGCAGTTCGGAGGCTCGTTCGCTGGTTCGGACGCCGCCGAGACCATCCAGCACCAGCAGGACGATCTTGGAATCCGATTTGCGGACGAGAGACGGAATTAGTTCTTGCACGGAGTTAACTATAGGGTTTCGACGTTAACTCACGATTAACGAACCCTGAAGCGGGCGTTCCGGCGGGAAAGGGGATTGTGGTACCGGCCCGGAATTTTGATGGTCGGCGCCCCTTCGCCTGATACCATCGAGACCCAGGTATGTTCCTAAAGTCACTGGTCCTTCGCGGATTCAAATCCTTCGCCGACAAGACCAATCTCGCCTTCGAACCCGGTATCTCCGTGGTGGTCGGCCCCAACGGCAGCGGCAAGTCGAACGTTATCGACGCGATCAGTTGGGTCCTCGGTGAGCAGGGCCCGGCGACCCTGCGGGGCGGCAAGATGGAGGACGTCATTTTTGCCGGATCGCCCACCAAGCCCCCGCTGGGTATGGCCGAGGTCGAACTGACCATCGACAACTCCGCCCGCCTCCTGCCGGTTGAGTTCAGCGAAGTAACCATCTCCCGGACGCTGTTTCGTTCCGGCGACAGCGAGTACCGGATGAACGGCAGCCTTTGCCGGCTCCTTGATATCTCCGAGATGCTCTCCGACGCCGGGGTAGGCAAGGAGCAGCACACCATCGTCGGGCAGGGTCGCCTCGACGAGGTGCTGAGTGCCGACCCGGTGCAGATGCGCAACATCATTGAGGACGCGGCCGGCGTGGGCAAACACCGCCGGCGCAAGGAGCGCGCGATCCGAAAGATTGCCGCCACCGAGACCAACCTGGAGCATCTGGGCGATCTGCTGAGCGAAATCCGCCGGCAGCTCAAACCCCTGCGGCAGCAGGCCGAGATTGCCGAGAAGCACGAGCGGATCCTGCAGGAGAGGGACCGCATCAAGCTGGTGCTTATCGCACGGCAACTGGCCGTTCTCTCTCAAGAGTTGGGTTCGCCGGAAGCCGGCCGGCGCGAAGAACAACTCCGGCTCCGCCAGCAGGAGGTTGCCGGCCTACAGGCGGAGTTGGCCGCGTTGGAGGCCAGGAGGTTGGAACACCTCGGGGCTACGGCGGGCCGGCGGGAGATCGGCTGGCGGCTGACCGGCGCGGGAGATCGGCTGGCGGCGCTGAAGCGACTTGCCGATGAGCGGGCTCGGACCCTGAAGGCCGAACTCACCGCCGGCAACGAAGATATCGAGCAGGCCCGCCTGGTGGAACTTCGCCACCAACAGGCCGAACTTGAGGCCGCCCTGGCTGAGGCGCAGAGGCAGGAAGCCGTCGAGTTGACCGCCTTGGGCGAGATCCAGCCGGTCAGCGAGAAGGTGCGCGAGGAGTTTCGTTTCGCCGAGGCCGGGATGAACGCGGCGCTCAGGACCCAGGCTCAAGCGACGGCAGAAGCAACCGGGCTGCGCCGGGAGATTACCGGGGCCCAAGCTTCTGCGCAGGCGGCGGAAATGGACCGCAAGCGGCTTGCCGAACGAGCGGAGGCGGCGGAACAGCGGCGCCGGCAGGCCGGGTTGAAGGTGGAGACCGCACAGCGTGAACTGGATCTGGCGGCAGAGGGTCTGGGTCCGGCGGAGCAGGCACACGGCGCGGCCGAGGAGCGCCTGGAGCAACTCTTGGGTTTCAAGGAGCGGCTGCTGGATGAGATCCGCAGCCTGGAGAAGAAGGCCGCGGTGCTGCGGGCACGGGCCGGGGCCCGGGCAGCGGCGGAAGCCAAAAAGCAAGATGCGGGAGCGTCGCTGAGGTCGTACCCGGGGACCTGGTTGTTGTCTGAGTTGGTTGAGCTGAGCCCGGGGCACCGGCGTGCCCTGGAAGTGCTCGTCGGTCCGATAGACGGGGTGGTGGTGGCATCCGACCGGCAGGCGGCGGCCCAGGCCCTGGGCGCCAGCGACGAGGATGAAGCTTTGACAGTGATGGTTGCCGAGGGCTCGGGCATCGCCGTGGACGGTGTCCCGCCTCTCGTCGACCGGGTGCAGATCCTGGACCCCCGGGCGCGGGCAGTACTGGCGGACGTCTATCTGGCCACCACGCTGGATGAGGCGGTAAGGCTGGCCGGGAAGTACCGGCACGCCATCTTTCTCAGCGAAGACGGGGCCGTGGCCCACGGGGGGCTCGTTTCAAAGGGCTCCGCCGAACTGGCGTCGGCGGTGGCGGAATGTGAAACGAAGGTGGCGGAGGGACGGAGTGCCATGGGCGATCTGGAGGGCCAGATTGTTGTAGGCCGGACCCGGTTGAAAGTGGCGGCCAACGCCCGGCGGGAGGCAGAAAACGCCCGGGTCCGGGCGGCCGAGCACCTGCGCACTTGCCAAAACGACCTCCACCGGGTGGAGACGGAGATCACCGAGATTGAGGCCGCGACCAAACGGTCCTCGGAATCCGCCGTGAACATGACCGACCGGTCCGATTCTCTGGAGGACAAAGTTGACGAGGCGGAGTCGGCGCTGCTGGTGGCGGAGGCGGCGTTGCAGTCTGCCCGGGCGGAGCGGGATCGCAGGGCCGCGGTGCACGAGGAGGCGGCCAAGAACCTGGAGGCGGCGCGCATGCGCGCGGGCATCGCCGCCGAACGAACCCGCCAGTATGTGAACCGTTTGAAACAGGTGGTCAACGGGTTGTCGGAGGCGGCCGGCCGCCTGAGCGGCCTGGGGGTACGGCAAGAGGCGCTGTTGGAGGCGAGAAGGAAGGTTGGATCCGTATCGGCGATCTGCGACCTTCTGGCCCGCCCGGCTGCGGAGTGGGCCGAACAAGCCGCGGCCCTGCATGCGCAGGCCAGCCAGGAGGGTGGCGAGATCGACCGGCAGATCGCCGGGTTGAAGGGCAGGCTCCGGGATCTGACGCAGGAGCTCGACCGGATGCAGGCCCTGTCCAAGCAGGAGGACCTGAGCCGAAGCGAGATGCGCATCCGCCAGCGGATCCTGGAGGCCACCTTGTCCGACGACATGTCGGTGGACCCCACCGTCACAGTCGAGCGGTGGGGCAAACAGCTGATCCTCGCCGAAGGCGAAACCCCGGACGACCCGATGCAGCGTACGGCTGCGCTTGCCGATGAAGCCCTCAAAAAACGCCAGGTACGGCTGGATCGGGAGTTGGACCAGATGGGCAGGGTCAACCCGCTGGCAGCCCGGGAGGCGGAGTCGCTGGCCGAACGGGAGAGCTTTTTGGCCGGACAGATCGCCGACGTGAAGGAGAGCCGCAAGGACCTGCGGCAGATCATCGAGTCGGTCGACGAAAAGATCCGCGAACTGTTCTCCGCTGCGTTCGAGGACATCGCCCGCGAGTACACCCACCTGTTTTCGGTGCTGTTCCCGGACGGGCGGGGACGCCTCAGCCTTACCGACCCCACCGAGATCCTGGAGTCCGGCGTCCAGGTGGAGGCCAGTCCGAAGGGCAAGAGCCTGAAACGCCTCTCGCTGCTCTCCGGCGGGGAACGTTCCATGGCGGCGCTCGCCCTGTTGTTCGCCATCTTTAAGGCCCGGCCGTCGCCCTTTTACATCCTGGATGAGGTGGAAGCCGCCCTGGACGACGCCAACCTGCAAAGATTCCTTGGCCTGCTCCATGAGTTCCGTGGTTCGTCGCAGCTGTTGGTGGTTACCCACCAGAAGCGGACGATGGAGATCGCCGACGTGTTGTACGGCGTTGCCATGCGCCCGGACGGCGTAACCAAGGTAATTTCAGAGCGGCTGAAAGACTTCTTCCCGGCGTCCGTATCGACGCCCGGGTCCTCGATCGGGAGTATGGAATGAATGAGATAGTCCTCGCGGGCATTGTTGTCGGCCTGCTGGTTTTCCTGCTGGTGGCTCGCAGCGTCACCCTCAAGCGCCCGTCGGACGCCGACTTCGAGGATCTCGAAGAGCTCGACGAAGAAGAAATCGATGACGAAGATGTCGACGTCGATGCCGAGTTGGTCGAGCTCGAAGCCGATCTGGAGCTCGAAGAGGCCGTTGAGCAAGCCCTGGAAGAGGCTGAGGTTGAAGAGGCCCCGCCGTCCCGGTGGGCCCGGGGTTTGGCGAAGACCAGAGGGGCTTTGGGCAACACCCTCAAAGCTCTCAAGCTGCGGGACAAGATGGACTCCGACGCCTGGGAGGAGATCGAGGAGGCACTGATCCGGGCGGACGTGGGCATGGATGCTACCGAAAGAGTGCTCGACGCCCTTCGAGAGGCCAAAACTTCCCCCGAAGAACTGCACGACGCCCTGCGGGCGGAGCTGGTTTCGATTCTGGAGATGGGGGACACCGAACTCGTCACCCGCCCCGGAGAGGTTGCGGTCTGGCTGGTGACCGGCGTTAACGGTGTGGGCAAAACAACATCCATCGCCAAGTTGGGCCGCCGCCTGAAAGCGGACGGCTATTCGGTAGTCCTGGCCGCCGGCGACACCTTCCGGGCGGCCGCCATTGAACAACTGGGTACCTGGGCTACCCGGCTGGGCGTCCACATGGTTAAGCACGCGCCGGGCGCCGATCCCGGGGCGGTGGTTTTTGACGCCATCGAACACGCCAAAGCCAAAAAGATCGACGTGGTGATTGTCGACACTGCGGGCCGGCTACAGACCAAAACCAACTTGATGGCCGAGTTGAAGAAGGTCCACCGCATCGCCGACCGGGAGGCCGGCGGCGTCAGCGAGGTGCTGCTGGTGCTGGACGCCACCGTCGGCCAGAACGGGTTGAGCCAGGCGAAAGCGTTTCAGGAAGCGGTGGGGGCGACCGGGGTGATCTTGACCAAGCTGGACGGTACCGCCAAGGGTGGCATTGTGATTGCCATCCAGGAGCAGTTGGGGATTCCGGTCAAGGCCGTGGGTGTGGGCGAGGGGATTGAGGATCTGGAGAACTTTGACCCGCAAGCTTTTGTCACCGCCATGCTGGAGTAGCCGGCCGAGCCTGACTCAGGGCCGAACCGGGGTTACTCTGCCGGGCCTGGCCGGTCGATGACCATCAACTTGCACGGCCCCAATTCGTCGTCGTGGGTTGCCAGGTGCCGGAAGCCGGCTTTGGCAAGCGCCCGCCACGATGCCGCGTTGGCCTCCAACGGCGCGGCTGCGGCCTGGGTCCACTGCGGGTGCATCCCAAAGACCACGTCCGCAACAAAGGTGCCGATCATGGCGGCCCCCAGTCCTTTGCCGCGGGACTCCGGGTCGGCGACCAGGTAGTCGATCCCGGCCGCGGTGCGCTCGACGCCCAGGTCCCACCAGGTGGCGCCCTCGTCCGGATAGCTAGTCGACGCGTAACACTGGATCCAACCGACCTCCCGCCCGTCGACCAGCGCCAGCCAGTACTCCACCGGTTCTTTCATCGCCGAGCCGTAGTCCCGGACCACTCCCTCCCAGGAGACGTCATCGCCCTCCCACCACCTCACCACGCCGGGCTCGTTGAGCCAGGCGTGAAGCATGGGCAGGTCATCGTCGGTGAGCCGTCGAAAAGTGACCTGAAAAGCACCCGGAGCTTCGTTCACTGGGTTCTCCTTTGGGCTTGCGGGGCCTGCGCCGGTGCAACAAATGCTGCGTTTCGATCCCAAAGATAAAACAGCGAGCCGGTCCCGAGGGGGTCCCCGAACAAGTCCTCTTCGCAGTTTTACGGCTACCGGCGGAACCGCCTGCCCTCTAGGGTGGAGCCACCCGGCAGGCCGGATTCGCCCATCCACCCCTACAATGGCTAAATGTTCGATGCCTTGGGCGACCGCCTCGATAACGTTTTTAAGCAGCTACGCGGCCGGGGCCGGCTTAACGAGAAAGACGTTGAGGCTGCCCTTCGGGAGATCCGGTTGGCTCTGCTTGAGGCCGACGTTGCCCTGCCCGCCGTAAAGACCTTCCTCAGCCACGTCCGCGAGAAGGCGGTGGGGGAGGAGGTCCTCAAGTCTTTGACTCCGGGTCAGCACGTGGTCAAGCTCGTCCACGACGAACTGATCGACATCCTGGGCGGCAGCCTGTCGCCCCTCAAGGTGGCCGGCAAGCCCCCGACGGTAATCATGCTGGCGGGCCTGCAGGGTTCCGGAAAGACCACGCTTGCGGCCAAACTGGGCGCCCACCTCAAGAAGAAGGGGAGCCGGGTGATCCTGGTTGCCGCCGACCTTCAGCGACCGGCGGCCATCCGCCAACTGGAGGTCCTGGCCGGTCAGGCCGGCGTTCAGTTCTTCAGTTCCCCGGGCGAAACCGATCCGGTTGAGGTCGCCCGAGCCGGTCTGGAGGAGGGCCGGCGCAGCGCCGATGTTGTGATCGTCGACACCGCCGGTCGCCTCGGCATCGACGAGGAGATGATGGCTCAGGTCGCCCGGGTCCACGGTGCGGTCCAGCCCGACGAAGTCCTTTTCGTCCTGGACGCCATGACCGGCCAGGACGCCCTTCACTCCGCCAAAGCCTTCTCCGAGACCCTCCCGCTTACCGGGATCGTCCTGACTAAGATCGACGGCGACGCCCGCGGCGGCGCTGCCCTGTCGGCCACCACCATCACCGGCGTGCCCGTCAAGTTTGCCGGTATCGGCGAGAAGCTCCAGGACCTGGAGCCGTTCTACCCGGACCGCATCGCATCCCGGATCCTCGGCATGGGAGACGTCCTCAGCCTCATCGAGAAGGCCGAGGGGACCATGTCGAAGAAGGAGGCCGAGGCCCAGGCCCGAAAGGTCATGGAGGCGAAGTTCACCCTTGAGGACTTCCTCACTCAGATCCAAAGCGTAAAAAAGATGGGCGGGATCGGCGACCTGCTCAAGATGCTCCCGGGCATCCCCGGCATGGGCAAGATGTCCGACATCGACGTTCAGGATCAAGACGTTGCCAAAATCGAAGCCATCATCCGCTCGATGACCCCCGACGAACGTAACGACCCCCGGATAATCTCCGGGAGCAGGCGGGTGCGCATCGCCAAGGGATCGGGCAGCCAGGTCCGGGAGGTTAACGATCTGATCAAGCAGTTCGACGCGGCCCGCAAGATGATGAAGCAGATGATGAAGTTCGGCGGAGGCGGTGGCGGGAAGAAGGGCAAAAAGGGTTTCAGCCTTCCCCCGGGGCTCGGACTCTAGGCAGTAATCTGCCGGAGGGGTTGCTCAAGGTCGCCCTGCAGCAGGTCATCGCTGCGCTTCGCTGCTACACTTCCCGCATGGTAAAAATCAGACTCCGCCGCATAGGCAAAAAGAAGCAGCCGACCTACCGGGTAGTAGTCGCGGACTCCCGCGCACCCCGTGACGGCCGGTTCATCGAGTCGATTGGTACGTACGCCCCCCGCAACGAGCCTTCTCTGGTGACGATCGACAACGATCGTGCCCTCGAGTGGCTGGGCAAAGGCGCACAACCTTCCGACGCCGTGACCAAGCTGTTGAAGATCTCCGGCGTCCTCGATGAGAAAGGCAAGACCCTCACCGCTTCCTCTGCAAAATGAGCTCGCGCGAAACGCTCGAGTTCGTCGTTTCCTACTTGGTATCCAACCCCAACGACGTGCGGATTGAAGAAGAGGTCTCAGGTCGTACGATTATGTACGACCTGTTTGTGCACCCCGACGATGTCGGGAAGGTCATTGGGCGCAACGGGCGGATCGCCCGCGCCATCCGGGCCGTGGTCAAAGCGGCTGCTCTTAGGGAAGACCGCAACGCCATAGTCGAAATCATTGACTAGCCCTTCCGGGGCATAGGAAGACAACGTGGCGTCCGAAGAAAAGTCCGAGTACCTGTTGGTCGGAAAGGTGGTCAAACCCCACGGCCTGCGCGGTGAGGTGCTGGTCCGGGTCCTGAGCGACAACCCCTCCCGTTTCGACGACGGCGCCAGCCTGATGTGGGGTCCCGACGCGGACTCGGTCGAACCCGTTACCATCCTCTCTTCCCGCAACCACAAGGGCGCCCTGTTGGTTTTCTTCGAAGGCGTTAACAGCCTAGAGGAGGCCGAACTGCTCAGGGAGTGGAAGCTGTTCGTCAACGTGGCCGATGTGGACGAACTCGAGGACGAAGACGCGTTCTGGGAGCACCAGGTCATCGGGCTGAGCGTGGTCCACGCGGACGGCAGGGTCCTCGGCAAGGTGGCCGAGGTATTCACCAGGCCGTCCCAGGACCTGTGGTCGGTCGACACCGGTTCGGGAGCGGTGCTGTTCCCGGCAGCCAAAGAATTGGTGGTGTCGGTGGACGTCGCAGCCGGCAAAGTGGTGATCGACCCTCCCGAAGGTCTTTTTTAGTTGGGCCGCTGATGAAGTTCGATGTTCTTTCCATATTCCCGGAGGCCTTCAGCTCTCCGCTGAAGATCAGTCTGCTGGGCAAGGCGATTGAAGCCGGCATCCTTCAGGTTGGCGTTCACGATCTGCGCGATTGGGCGCCCGAACCCCACCGCAAGGTGGACGACGCGCCGTTCGGCGGCGGCGCCGGCATGGTGATGGCGCCCGGCCCGGTGGTGGAGGCCGTGGAGGCGGTGCGCGAACCCGGCGGACGGGTACTTTTAATGGCGGCTTCGGGAAGGCCGTTTACCCAGGCACTGGCGGCCGAACTGGCAACCGAACCGCAGGTCGTGCTGGTATGCGGGCGATACGAAGGCATGGACGACCGGATCCGCCATGTGCTGGGCGCCGAAGAAGTTTCAATCGGGGAGTACGTCCTGGCGGGCGGTGAGATGCCGGCCCTGGTGGTTATCGAGGCGGTGTCCCGGTTGATCCCGGGAGTCATGGGCAACGCAGAATCCTTGGGAGAGGAGTCGTTTGCCGAGGGCCTGTTGGAGTACCCCCAGTACACCAGGCCGGCCGAGTTCCGGGGACTGAAGGTACCGGATGTGCTGGTTTCCGGTCACCACGCCAATGTGATCGCCTGGAGACGGCAGCAGGCCGTCCGGAGGACTTATGAACGCCGCCCGGACCTGCTGGCTGCCGCCCCGCTGAACGATGCCGAGCGGGACGCTGTGGGCGACTGGACCGTGGACCAGTAGGCCGGGACGGCTCGGGTTTCGGGACGATCGTCGGCGGCTTGGGCTATCATCACTAGAAGCGCACAATCTGCGTTCCACTTTCGAAAGTCTCTACAGGCTTTATGACCCGACTCAAAGGGGTGAACACATGACAAGGACGGACGTAATGCTGCGCCCCGTCTTGAGGGAGGATCTACCTGATTTCCGCCCCGGAGACACGGTCAAAGTCCATGTTCGAGTAGTTGAAGGCACGCGGGAGAGAATTCAGATCTTCCAGGGCATCGTGATCCGTCGCCAGGGATCGGGCGTACGGGAAACGTTTACCGTGCGCAAGGTCTCATTCAGCGTCGGAGTCGAGCGCACCTTCCCGGTGAACTCGCCCATCCTCGCCAGCATCGATATTGTTACCCGAGGCGACGTGCGCAGGGCCAAGCTCTACTACCTCCGCTCCCGAGTAGGCCGCGCGGCCAAGGTAAAAGAAAAGCGGTTCTGACCCGATGCAGAAGGGGTCTGGGTCCGAGCGACTAGCCGAGCAGCCGAAAAAACAAAACCAGAGCGTAGGACAGTTTTTCAAAGAACTGCCGGTCCTTGTGGTTGTTGCCCTGGGTATCGCCATCCTCGTCAAAGCGTTCGTGGTGCAGGCCTTCTTCATCCCCTCGGGGTCAATGGAGAACACCCTCATGATCAACGACCGGGTTCTGGTCTCCAAGTTCAGCTACCGCATCGGCGAGCCGAAGTACCCGAACCTCGTCGTCTTCGAGTCACCGCTGTCCGAGCGGATACCGGAACCGGAAAAGGGCCCGCTACAGTCCCTGATCGACAACATCATGCAGGGCCTCGGGCTGCAATCCTCGGAGCAGGACTTCATCAAGCGAGTCATCGCCACGGAGGGACAAACGGTTGAGGTCAAGGCGGGTGCTCTGTACGTGGACGACCGCAAGCTCGACGAGCCTTACCGCAAAGACCTCAATCCGATGCCCGACTATGGGCCAACTACCGTCGGGGACGATAAAGTGTTCGTGATGGGAGACAACCGCAGCAATTCGGAGGACTCGCGGGTGTTCGGCCCGATTCCCAAGTCGACTATCGTCGGTCGGGCTTTTGCCCTCATCTGGCCCCTAAACCGATTTCGCTGGCTTGGCTCCATCTGAGCCGGTCCCCGCAGTCCTGGTTGCGCTAGGTACCGTCCTTGGCTGATAAACATGTCCCCAGACACCGGGCCCCCAAAAGGGGCGGCTTTGGCCGTCCGAACATTGCCAAGAACGCGTTGGGGCGTTTCAGCGAAGGCGACTTCAAGCTTCTAAAGAAAAAGGAAGTGGTGGAGGCGCCTCCCGCGCACAGTTCGCACGTAATCCGGCGGGAGGCCCCGCCCAAGATCCCGTCGGCGCCCGCCGATTCCGTTGTGGCTCCGGCCGATGTGGTGTCGTCACCGGCGGCCTCCGTGGAAGCCAAACAAGAGCGTTTTGAACAGGTTCGGGCCCCCACCAGATCTACTGAGGCAGAGTTCGACTCGGCGGTAGCCGGAAACGGCGAGGTCCCGCAGGCGGCGATGAAGGCCCCCCCGGTTCGCGGGGAGTCCCTTACGTCGCCGGTGTCGGCCTCATCGGAGGACAGCGCCCGGGTTGCGGCCCGGGAGGAGCAAGGCTCCACTCTGCTGGACTCCCTCGGTCAGACCCGGGTTAAGTCGGCGATCCGGGGGGGATCCCAGGCTTGGGATCCGTTTTTGACAGACGTGGAACCTCAGCGCCGGCGCTTTATGCGCAACGGCGGGAAGACCGATCTTGAGATGTTGGAATCCAGCAAGGCCGCCAAGCCTAAGAGGCAAAGATCCTCACGGCACTTAACCAACCACGAAAAGCAGCAACACCAGTCCCTGGGTCAGTGGTTGAAGGAGATCGTGATCTTGGGTGTGATAGCCGTACTGACCGCGGTTGTGCTCACCAACTACGTAGTCCAGGCATTCTTTATCCCATCCGAGTCGATGGAGAACACGCTGAAGATCGACGACCGCGTGCTGGTCAACAAACTGGTCTACCGGACGCGCGACCCGAAACCGGGAGATATCGTCGTGTTCACTTCGCCCGAAATGGCTACCGCAGATCTCCCTAAGACCGGTCCGGTCGGCAAGGTTCTGAATGAAGCGGCCCAGGGGCTGGGCTTGAGGTCATCGGTCCAGGACCTGATCAAAAGGGTGATTGCGGTCGAAGGGCAGACCGTGGAGGTCAAGATCGGTTCGGTGTTTGTGGACGGCGTTCAGATCGAGGAGCCGTACCGCAAGGACTTCCTCCCGATGCCCGATTTCGATCCTTTGAAGGTGCCCACCGGCACGGTGTTCGTAATGGGCGACAACCGGTCCCAATCCCGGGACTCGAGGTCCTTCGGGCCGGTCGAAACCGATTCCATCGTCGGCCGCGCTTTTGCCCTGCTTTGGCCGGTGCACCGCTTCACCTGGTTTTCCCCCAAGGATTAGCGGCCGGCGAGTTGGGCGCACCGGCAAGCTTCAAGGCCACTTATCGAACCCGGACCTACCGGGTACGGGGTAAGGCCACCAAAGCCCGCACGAACCCGGTTCCGGGCGTAAAACATGAGTCGGCGCTGCTGGCTTCCGGAGCGGAGTTGGTAGCCGGGGTTGATGAGGTGGGCCTTGGGGCCTGGGCGGGGCCGGTGGCGGTGGGGGTGGTCATCTACCGCCCGGGGAACCGGGTCTACAAGGTGAGGGACTCCAAGATGCTCGACGCACCCCGCCGGGAAGTGCTGGCCTCCCGTATCCGTGCGCAGGCCTTGTGCTGGTCAACGGGCATGAGTTGGCCGGACGAGATCGATCGGGTCGGGTTGTCCGAAGCCATGCGCCGTGCCGGCGCCCGGGCATTGGATGGCCTTGAGTTGTGGCCCGATTACTTCTTGATCGACGGGCAGTGGAATTTTCTCAAGACGAATCCTTTGGAGCCCAGGGTGAAGATGATCGTGCGGGGGGACTGCGAGTCGGTGTCGATTGCGTCGGCTTCTATAGTGGCCAAGGTTATGCGGGACCGGCTGATGACCGATCTCTCCGAGCACTACCCGCCCTACCTGTTTCATCAGAACAAGGGCTACCCGTCGCCGGGCCACAAGTGGGCTCTGTCCGCATTCGGGCCCTCGCCCATTCACCGGCGGCTGTTTGCGCCGGTGCGCAAACTGGCGGTGGAGGGGACCGAGGGGCGTCTGCTTCCGCGAGCGGTTACGATCAAGGTACCGGGAGGTAACGAATGAGCGCCGAAGATCTAGAGCAATTTGAAACAGACTTGGAGCTGGCTCTGTACCGTGAGTACAGGGACGTGCTGCCTATGTTCCGTTACGTGGTGGAGACGGATCGCCGTTCTTACCTGTGCAACAGCTACGAGGTGTCACCGCACGCCAGTGCGGGTTCGGCCACCTGGTTCGAGTTGACCCTCAAGGACGCCTGGGCCTGGGATATCTACCGCCCCACCCGGTTTGTGACCGAGGTCAAGATCCACACTGTGCGGGACCTGAACATCGAAGAGTTGTCGCGGCCGGTGGATCGCAACCCCTCCATGGGAGATCTTGAAAGCCTGTAGAGCGGCGCGGCGCGGCAGGAACGAAGTTGTCACCCCCTACCGCTAGCCTGCTTCGGGTGACACAACAACAGCGGGTTCAAATGGTGGGCGAAGACTCGGCCGCCGGTATGTTGGAGCGGAAAGGCATGAACGTGCTGGCGCGCAACTGGCGCTGCAAGGTGGGGGAGCTGGACCTGATCGTTATGGACGGACCAACAATCGTTTTTGTCGAGGTGAAGTGCCGCAGCCGGGACTGGCTGTACGACCCTTCTCTGGCGGTGGATCAACGTAAACAGGTTCGGCTGAGGCGGGTAGCGGACGCCTTTATCTCCATGGAGCGCCCAAAATTCACCGACTGCCGGTTCGATGTGGTTTCTGTGGTGGCCGGCCGGCCGGTAACCCTCTCTCACCTTGTCAACGCCTTCTAGGCCGGTCCGTCGCAAGCGCTGGCCCCTGGGGCTGGCGGCGATGATCGGGTTCCTGTTGGTCGGGTCGGTGGTGGTCGCGGTGGTCAAGGGCGCGCGGATCCAGGGGTCGGTGCCCGGCAAGGGGGCCATCCTGGGCCTGGCGGTCTGGTCCGAGGGCTACGTGATTGGGACTTCCGACGGTCTGCTCACCAGCTCCGACGGCAAGGACTGGTCGCCCGTACCTTCGTTCGACGGTGAGACCCTGGTCGCCGGGGCGGGTTCCGAGGTGGTTGCGGTTTCGGGGAACAAACTTTTCCGGTCGGCCGGGTCCAAGGGATTTTCCGCGGTTGAAGAGAGTCTTCCTGCCGTGAGAGCCCTTTCTGGAACCGGGGACGGTACGGCCTATCTGGCTGCCGACTCAATGAAAATCGTCCGGGTAGCCCGCGGCGGTGAACCGGTGGCGGGCGAGTTCGAGGATGGCCCTCCTCAGATCCTTGCGTTGTCGGTGGCCGACGACGGGGCGACCATGCTGGCCGGTGATCTGAACACAGGACTGTGGCGGTCCGAGGATGCAGGTACTGAGTGGACCCGGATTCTTCAGACCCCCATCAGGGCGGCGTTGGTGGATCGAGCCACGCCTGGGCGGCAGTTGATAGCCACCGCAGGCGGGGTTTTGTGGTCCACGCGGGCCGATCCCTGGCAGTTCACCGATCTTCGGGTTGGCGTCGAGGCCCTGGCGCAGTCCGCCGACGGTTACTTCGCCGTAACCGCGGACCGGCTGCTGTTCGAATCGGAGGACGGCTTGAGTTGGCGGTCGGTGGTCGGACGGGACGCCAGCACCCCGTAGGTCACGAATAGGGCCATCGATAAAGCAACCGCCAGGCCCAGGATCGGCCAGCCGAAGGGAGGCTGTTCGGCAGCCGCCCTCCAAAAGGGGATCGGGTCCCCGGGCCCGGCCATGTAGAAGGCCATGTTCCGGTACCAGCAGAAGCCGAGGAGCAGGCCAACCGTCACGCTCAACAACAAGGTGGGGCGCAGCCGTTTGAGCCAATCCAAGCTGCCGGCGTGCCGTCTGAGGATTTCCCCCGCCAGCAGCGGTACGCCGACGGTGTAGGCCATCACGTGGCGTCCCTGGACGCCGAAGTCGTTGATCCTTTGGAGCATGTCGACCCCCGCCGGCACCAGGACCAGGCCCAGGGCGCCCAAGCCCAGGATCAACCGCTCCCGCAAGGTCCCGGCGATCAACGCTCCCACCCCGACGGCCGCCAGAAGTAGGCCCCAGATCAGGTAAACCCACCCGGGCAGCACCACCGCCAGGGCACCGAAGACTGCAATTTCCTGCCGGGCCACTTCCTTGGTTGTGTTCAGCGACTCTCCGAAATAGCCGAGGGTCCGGCCGATGTCCAGGCCCGGGCTCACCTGGTGTTGTAACTGCCACCACAAGGCGAGAGCCAGCCCCACAACCCCGAGGCTCGCCCCGACGACGGCTGGGACGCCGCCTGACCTCATGGCGCTGAGGACGCGCCTGAAGCCCGCAAGGCCCAGGACCATCAGCCCGGCGAGGGCGACCCAAACCGGCCCCAGGTCGCGGGCGGCCGCCAGCACCAGGGCGCTGGTCCCGGCCAAGATCCAGGCCCATCGGGTGGACGCCCGTCCGGCGTCCTCGCGGACCAGCCGGAGGCAGGCTGCTAGAAAACACAGTCCGGCCGCGATCTCCGGGCCGTTGGGGGTAAGGCTCGACCCGACAAAAACCACCATCGGAGTGATCGCAACAATCAGGCCGAGATGGGAGATCCAGCGCCGCCGGCGATCGTCGACCATAAAAATCGCACCTGCGATCAAGCCTGCGGTAAGCGCCATGGATACCAGGCGGCCCGCCAAGAGTGCGGCGACTGCCGCGTCGAACCGGTTCACTGCCCAGCCGGGAGGGGCGTAGAGGTACGGCGGGTAGGTACCAACCCAGGTGGTTTCCGCATCGTCGATCGCCTCCGTGTCGACGGTCGGGCACTGCCAGGCCCGAACCATGCCGCGACGGTCGCAGTTGAATCGTTCCGGGTTCAGGCCGTCGGGGACCTCGACGAGCCGGGACTGCTTGCGCTGCCACTGGAGGTTGGTCTCGGCGGCGGCCGGACCGGTCAGGGGCTCGGGCTTGTCGTCCAGAACCAATTCGCCCCGCCCGGCTCCGAGCGCCCGTAGGTAGTGAGCAAATTCATCGGGAGCGGCCCCGGGGGGATTTCCTATTGACCAGGCGCCGAGAAGCAACAGGTAGGCAAGAGCCAGGGTGAGCGGGGCCTTCATGCTCGCAGTGTATTTTGTCGCCCGTTGCGGAATTGTTCCCGCTCCGAGGCCGGATACCGCCCGGATGTCACACCCCCTGCTTATCGTCGTTGCCATGTTCGCCAAGGTTCGCTCGGTAGCCGTAGTCGGGATGGACGCCCGCCCGGTTGATGTCGAGATTGACGTCGGGTTGGGACTGCCGGATTTCCACGTTGTAGGGCTCCCCAGTGCTGCGGTTAAAGAGGCTCCTCGCCGGGTGCGAGCGGCGGTTACCAACTCGGGGCGGTCTTGGCCGCAGCGGCGGGTGACGGCCAGCCTGGCGCCGGGCGATCTCCGCAAAGATGGAGTGCTTTTTGACCTGCCGCTGGCCATCGGGGTGCTGGCAGCCGCGGGCCAGATCAAATTTCCTGCCCTCGATAATTACGGGTTGGTGGGGGAGTTGGCGCTCGACGGCAGGCTGCGGCCCATCCGGGGGGCGCTGGCGGCGGCGCTGACCGCCCGGGAACAAGGTTGGGAGGGCATCGTCCTGCCCGGCGCCAACCACGCCGAGGCCGGACTGGTTTCCGGGATCCGGGTGGTGGGCGTATCCAACTTGGCCGAGGCCATCGAGTTCTTGTCTGGGGGACAGGCCTGCTCCGAACCCCAGCGGGCAAGTGTCACTGAACTGTTGGGTTCGGTTGCCTACTCCGGACCGGACCTGGGTGAGGTCCGGGGACAGTCCCAGGCTTTGCGGGGGCTGGAGATAGCCGCGGCGGGGGGCCACAACGTCTTGATGGTCGGGCCTCCGGGTTCCGGGAAGACCATGATGGCCCAGCGGCTTCCCGGCATCCTGCCTCCGCTGACCGAGACGGAGGCGTTGGAAGCCACCCGGGTCTGGTCGGTGGCGGGAATGCTCGCGCCCGACCAGCCTCTGGTAGTCGAGCGGCCTTTCCGGGCGCCGCATCACCATGCGTCGGCGGCAGCGGTGATCGGGGGAGGCAGCCCACTACCCAGACCGGGGGAGATATCGCTGGCGCACCGTGGGGTGTTGTTCCTGGACGAGCTGCCCCTGTTCTCCCGGGCGGTTCTGGAGGCTCTGCGGCAGCCGCTGGAAGAGGGGACAATCCGGGTTTTTCGTCAGGCCACCCGGGTGGAGTTCCCGGCCTCGTTTTGCCTGGTGGCGGCTGCCAATCCGTGCCTGTGCCGGGGTAGCGCGGGCTCCACCAACCCTTGCCTGTGTCCTATCGGCCGGTTGGAGGCGTATCGGTCTCGGCTCTCCGGGCCGCTTTTGGATCGGATCGACCTGCAGGTGGAAGTCCCAAGGCTTACCCAGAATGAGTTGTTCGACCTGGAGCCGGCCGAGCCGAGCGCGCAGGTCCGCGAGAGGGTGATCGGTGCCCGGTTATTCCGGGACCGGCGCCTGGAGTCGGCCTCCGACGCCTCCGACGCCACCGGCCCGGCGGACCTGGAGCCGGGCGCCCGTAAATTCTTGCGCCGGGCGCTGGACGGAATCGATGCGTCGGCCAGGGGCTTGAACCGGGTGGTCCGGGTAGCCCGCTCAATTGCCGACCTGGAGCTTTCCGAACGGATTGAGGAGCACCATCTGGCTGAGGCGCTGCAGTACCGCCGGCCGGTGTGGGGGGCGTCGTGAAGCTACGAACCATCGGCAGGCAAGACCCCGAGTACCCGGCGCTGCTGAAGGAGGTACCGCAACCACCGACCCGGATGTGGCTGGGTGGCAGGCCCTTGGATCAGGCCCCCGCCCTGGCCGTGGTAGGTACCCGCCGGGCAAGTCGCTACGGTTTGGAAGCAGCTTTTTGGATCGCCCACGGCCTGGCGCAGTCGGGGATCACCGTGGTGAGCGGCCTGGCGAAAGGAATAGACGGCGCCGCCCACAAGGGTGCCTTGGCGGCCGGGGGGAGTACCGTCGCCATCCTGGGCAGCGGCCTGGATATCTGTTACCCGTCATGCCACCGAGACCTGTTCTCCCGGATTGCCGAGTGCGGGACGCTGGCTTCCGAGTACGATCCGGGAACCCGGCCCCTGCCTCACCACTTCCCAGTGCGGAACCGGATAATCGCCGGGATGTCGCTGGGGGTGGTCTTGGTGGAAGCGCCGGCCGCGGGCGGAGCGATGATCACCGCGCGGCTTTCTTTAGATCTGGGTAGGGAAGTGTTCGCTGTGCCCGGCGCAGTTCACTCCCCGGTGTCGGTGGGCCCGCACCTGCTGGTGCGGGACGGCGCCCGCCTGGCGGCCTCGGCGGAGCAGATCCTCGATGATCTCGGCATGTCCTTGGGCCCCCGAGCGGTTGCGGCGGCCCCCGAACTGGATCCCGACCAAACTCGGGTGTTGGGCGTCTTGGAGGCCGAACCCCAACTGCTTGACCTGATCGCCCGGCGAGCCGGAATGCCCGCCTCCACCGCAGGGGCGGTGCTGATCAAAATGGAACTGGCTTCGCTGGTGTCCCGTCGGCCCGGGGGCCGCTACGCCCTGGCGGTTCCGTGGCAGCAAACGATTCGAGGACCATCAGATGCCTGAGCTACCGGCCGAGGCGGTCGAGCCTTGAAGCGACCCCGCGGACGCCCGGCTGCTATTGCACGCGGGCCAGGCAAAGCTCAGTTCGCCAGTCCTGGACGGTGGACATCCCGAGGCCGCCTGTCCCCTTTGTTTGGATCTGCCGAAAGCCCGCTTCTGGGCTGCCCTGGAATCCGGTGTAGCCCAAATGTGAGCCATCGGGGGCGACCGAATCAGAACCCGTTACCCCGGCACGGTATTGACGCTTAGATTCGTGACCCGGGTTACGCACCGTTTTTGGACGGTCAAGTGCGACACTCTCCCGGTCCTCTCAAAAACCTTCTAGGGCTCAAGGGGTCCATGCAGTCCGTTGGCTCTCGGTCAATTCTCAGGCCCGTGGAAGATGGCTCACAGGACCGGTGGCTAGGGTCAATCCATGACCGCCCCGTCCCGCCCGAATCGTTCCGTCCGTAGAACTGGTCGCAAGCGCCGTCGCGCCGTTTCCACCCTTGCCATGGCATTCGTCCTCGGCGGCTCCTCCGCCTGGTGGGTGTCCGCCGACGGCGACGCTCTGACTGCGGCTCTTGCCGACTCCCGGAGCCTCGACGGTTCGGGCAACAACCCGAATGACGATGAGCTGGGTCGGGCGGGCACCATCTACCCACGGGTGGCTGAAGCGAACTACGCCGACGGTGTCGGTGAGGTGATCGACGGTGTGTCCGGGCGGTACGTGAGCAACCGGATCTTCAACGACTCGAACCAGAACGTCTTCTCGGAGAACGGCGTCACCCACTGGAGTTTCGTGTGGGGCCAGTTTCTCGACCACACGATCGGCCTGCGCGAGAGCGGCGACGAAGACATCTCGATCGACTTCGACGCCCAGGATCCGCTCGAGGAGTTCACCAATGACCTGGGTCCGATCACCTCGAAACGCTCCGCCGCGGCCACTGGGACCGGGGTCGACACGGCGCGCGAGCAAGTGAACACGGTCAGCGCCTTCATCGACGCGTGGGCCGTGTACGGCGGATCAGACGAGCGGCTCGACTGGTTGCGAGTGGGCCCGCTCGATGGTGATCCCACCAACAACGACGCCGCGCTCCTAGAGGTTGACGGCTACCTGCCGACCTCCTCAGCCCGCGCCGATGACGATGTCCCAGCTGTGGAGTTGATGGGCAGGTTGTTCGGCGACCCCACGGCGGCGGTGATCGCCGGCGACGTCCGGGCGAACGAGAACCTGGGCCTCACCGCAGTGCACACGCTGTTCTTGCGAGAGCACAACCGCATCGTCGAGTCGTTGCCCGACGACATGGACGAGCAAACCAAGTTCGAGCTCGCCCGGCGGGTGGTGTCGGCGCTGCAGCAGTACATCACCTACACCGAATTCCTCCCGGCGATGGGTGTCGACCTGCCCGAGTACGAGGGCTATGACGAGACCGTCGATCCGTCGATAACCAACGAGTTTGCAACCGTCGGCTACCGCGCGCACTCACAGATCCACGGCGAGTTCGAAGCCGAGCTCGACTCCTCCGATATGAGCGAGGAGCACCTCGCAGCCCTCGAGGCCCAAGGTGTCGAGGTGACCATCGAAGGCGATGTCGCCGAGGTGGCGGTGCCGTTAAACGTCGCGTTCGGCAATCCGGCGCTGCTGACTCAGATCGGGCTCGGCAACCTGCTTGCCGGGCTCGGCTCGGAGTCGGCGTACGCGAACGACGAACAGATCGACAACCAGCTCCGAAGCGTGCTGTTCCAGGTACCGGGCCCGGACGTGGAGGACCCGGCCGGCTGCCTCGACGGCTCGGGGATCGCCGGTTGCTTCACCGGCGTGAACGACCTCGGAGCGCTCGACATGATGCGCGGCGAAGATCACGGCATGCCCAGCTACAACGACCTGCGCGAAGCGTTCGGATTGGCGCGGGTCGGGTCGTTTGCCGAGCTGACCGGTGAAGACACCGAGGAGTTCCCCGACGACCCCGAGATCGACGCCGCGAATCCAATCGACGATCCCGACATCCTGGACTTCGTCGAGCTCCGTGATGCCGGTGGGAACGTGCTGGAACCGGAAAGCGACGCTGCGAACACGACCGCGGTGTCTGCGACACGCCGAAGTACGACCGCCGCCCGCCTGAAGGCGATCTACGGCGACACCGACTCCGTCGACGCATTCACCGGCATGATCTCCGAGCCCCACGTCACCGGCACCGAGTTCGGTGAGCTCCAGCTCGCCATGTGGACTACCCAGTTTCAGGCACTGCGCGACGGCGACCGATTCTTCTACGGCAACGACCCAGTTCTCGCCAGCATCGCCGAGAACTACGGCGTGGACTACCGGCGCACGCTGGGCGACGTGATCGCCGACAACACCGGCGTCGATCCCGCCGAGCTCCAGGCCAATGTGTTTCTCACCGCGTCCACGCCCACTGAGCAGACCCTGGACGCAGACTCGATGCCATCTGAGACCGTCCCCGACGACGACGATCCGCCTGCCGCCGCTCCACCGCAGTTCGGCCCAGGAGTCGATCGACGGCGGCCGCCACGACACCACCCGTCCGGGCCGATGGCCAGGCGAGGGATGTAATGCGGGAAGAACGCGGCCCGCAGGTTCCCCTCAGGACGCTGGTAGATCATTGTCGGATGACACGGAGAGGACGGTGCACGATGACACCGAGATCCCTAATAGCACTTGTTCTTGTGGTGGCCGTCTCAGGGCTTGTCGCTGGCTGTGGCACGTCATCGGATGCCGCCGGCGACTCGACGACTTCAGAACCCACCGGCCTCACGGCGCCAGCGACGTTCAGCGTGGAGGTGTGGGCCGACAACTGGATGGCCGTCTACGTTGACGGTGAGCTGATTGGCGAGGACTCGGTCCCCATCACCACCGAGCGCTCGTTCAACGCCGAGACGTTCACCTTCGAGGCGACCTACCCGTTTACGATCGGAATCGAGGCTAAGGACTTCAAGGAGACCGACTCCGGTATCGAGTACATCGGCCTACAAAACCAGCAGATGGGCGATGGCGGCCTGATCGCCCAGGTCACCGACAACTCCAGCGGTGAGGTGGTGGCCACCACCGGTTCCGACTGGTCGGTGCTGGTGGTCCAGCGCGCCCCGCTCAACCCCGAGTGTGCCGGCGATCCCGATCCGGACGCCACCTGTGAGAGCGAGAGCGTCGACCCACCCCCTGGCTGGGCCGACGCCGGATTCGACGACTCCAATTGGGACGCCGCCACCGAATGGACCACGCAAGCGGTGAGCCCCAAGGGCGGCTACGACGAGATCCGCTGGGACGACGGTGCCCAGCTGATCTGGGGCTCGGACCTCGAGGTTGACAACACCATCCTCATGCGCCTCTCCGTACGGTAGCCCCATGAGCACGAACAACCGCGGATGCCCGGTTCTGATGCCGTCCCTTCGCCGTCGTCGTCCACGGTTCAGAGCGGTCCAGCAATGAGTGCTCGGCAGCCACATCCTCTCCGCCCGCATTGCGGCCGCAGCCGAACCCCGTCGGCGTCCGTCCGCAGGTCGTTGCGTCCGTGAGCCGGCGCACGGTGTTGCGATCAGGAGTAATCGGTTTGGGCTCTGCGCTTCTCTCCGGGTAAGCCCAGACCGCAAGCACCCGCGGTAGAAAGTCAGTACGGCGCCCCGTGGCGCGCGAGGCCGTTCAACGATTGGCCCCTCGGGCGATTGTTCGCAGGGCTCTAGCTATACTCGGAACTGCCAATGAGTGCACACAGTCTATGAACGCGGGGAGGGCCTCCGTCCCTCCGGGGAGCGGTGAGCCGGGGGCGTCGGTGGAAACCGACGCCGGCCAGGACGAGCCCGAGGTAGACGAACAAGAGGCGCCGGCCAGGGTATTGGGCCCGGTTGATGAGTTGTGGGCCGAGTACAAGTCCACCGGTTCCCAAAAATGCCGGGATGAGTTGATCGTCCACTACGCCCCTTTGGTCAAGTACGTGGCAGCCCGGGTGGCGATCGGCCTGCCCAGCAACGTCGACCAGGAGGACCTGGCGTCCTCAGGAATCATCGGCCTGATGGAAGCGGTCTCAAAGTTTGAGCCGGAGCGGGGTTTTAAGTTCGAGTCCTACGCCGCAGCCCGGATCCGGGGAGCGATCATCGACGACCTTCGGGCCCTGGACTGGGTACCCCGGTCGGTGCGTAGCCAGGCCCGCCAGGTTGAAGCGAGCCTGAGCAAACTCCAGGAGAAGTTTGGGCGTTCCCCGACCGACGAGGAGATGGCCGAAGACATGGAGGTCACGGTCCGCAAGCTGCGGAGCATCTACTCCAAGATTTCGACAGTCATGTTCGTCTCCCTGGACCGGCTTCTATCGGTAGGGGACAAGGGCGAAAGCGGGATGTCGCTGGTCGACACTCTTGTCGACACCAAGGCCGAGGACCCCGAACAGGCGGTGGAAGCCAAGGAGATGAAGCAGTTTTTGGTCAAGGCCATAGCAGGCCTACCGGACCGCGAGCGCACCGCGATCACCCTCTACTACTACGAAGGATTGAGCCTGGCGGAGATCTCGCAGGTGGTCGGGGTATCCCAGGCCCGGATCTCCCAGATGAACGCCAAGTCGGTCATGACTTTCCGTTCGATGCTCAACAGGGCCTCCAGAGGCTGATATCCTGAGCCGAAGGCGTTCTCCAGAGCTGTTTTCGGAACGCTTTTCAGGACCTCGCAACGAAATCCGGGGCGCCCGGGAATCCAAATCCTGGCGGCTCGGCCAACCGCGCGTGAGGCATCGTTAGGGCTCGGGCGATAAGCTGGAGCTACACACTTTTGTCAGACAATCTTTTAGGGCTGGTTTGGATACGGTCCTGGGAACCGAAAGGAGACGGCATGGCCGTCGTTTCACTAAAGCAACTGCTCGAGGCTGGAGTCCACTTCGGACACCAGACCCGTAGGTGGAATCCCAAAATGCGCCGCTTTATCTTCGCCGAGCGCAACGGGATCTACATCATCGATCTTCTGAAGACCATGACCGGCATCGAGGCTGCGTACGAGTACTGCAGCAAGCTGGTCAAGGGCGGAGGCATCGTCCTGTTCGTCGGTACCAAAAAGCAGATCGCCGACTCGGTGGCCGAAGAGGCCAAGCGGGTCAACATGCCGTACGTCAACTACCGCTGGCTCGGCGGCATGCTGACCAACTTCCAGACCATCCACAAGCGGATTCTTCGCATGCGTGAACTGGAGTCTCAGCAGGCCCAGGGCATTTTCGACGAAATTCCCAAGAAAGAAGCGCTCGTACTCCGCAAGGAACTCGAGAAGCTGCAGAAGAACCTTGACGGCATCCGCGACCTGAACCGCCGTCCGGACGCGGTGTTCATCGTAGACACCCGCAAGGAGGAAATCGCAGTTCGTGAGGCCCGCAAGCTCGGCCTGCCGATCATTGCGATCGTCGACACCAACTGTGACCCCGACGACGTCGACTACGTGATTCCCGGCAACGACGATGCGATCCGTTCCGGCTCGCTGCTGACCCGCGTGGTGGCGGACGCCATCGCCGCCGGCATGTCGGCTCGCCCGCCGGAGGTCATCGCGGCCGCCGAGGCCGCTGCAGCTTCCAGCGTCACCCTCACCGCAGGCAGCGAAGAGCCGCCCGCCGAGTGGGAGATCATGCTGGCGCAGCAGGAGACCGAAAGCGCCAAGAAGGCCAAGGCACCCGCAGCACCCGAGGCCGCCAAGAAGAAGGCAGCCGCCGCCCCGCCCGCCCCGCCTGCCGCGCCCAGCGCACCCGTTGCGGCCAAACCCGCTCCTGCGCCCGCAGCGGACGCCGAACCGGAGGCGGACCCATTCCAGCGCCTACTCGACGACACACCCCTGCCGGGTGAGGACATCGAAGAAGAGCTAAAGGCGAAGTACAAGGACGAAGACGAGGTCAAGCACAGGTGAGCATTACAGCAAGCGATGTAAAAGCACTCAGAGACGTGACCGGCGCCGGCATGATGGACTGCAAGCGCGCCCTGGCCGAGACCGACGGAGACGTGGAGGCGGCCAAGGACCTGCTCAAGAAGTGGGGACTGGCCGGCATCGAAAAGCGTTCCAGCCGGGAGGCGAAGGAAGGCACCATCGGCCACTACATCCACCAGCTGGACCCGAACCTTCCGCCGAAGAAGGGTGTTCTGGTCGAGTTGAACAGCGAAACCGACTTTGTGGCCAAGACCACCGAGTTCAAGGACCTGGCCCGCAACATCGCCATGCACATCGCGGCGATGGAGCCGAAGTGGGTCAGTCGCTCCGAGGTTCCGGCAGACTTCATCGAGCGGGAGACCGCAATCTTCAAGGAGTCGGACCAGCTCAAGGGCAAGCCTGAAAATATTCAGGAGAAGATCATCGAGGGCAAACTCGGCGCCATGTTTTCGGACCGTGGTGGCGTTCTGCTCGAGCAGAAGTACGTCAAGGACGAGGCGGGCAAAAAGACCGTCGGCGACCTGATCACCGACTATGCGTCAGCGGTGAAAGAAAACATCGGTGTCAGGCGATTCGTCCGCTTCGCGGTGGGCGAGTAGCAGTGAATCCTGCCGGAACGCCGGGCCTCTCCTCCGACCGCCCAAATTCGCGGAACGGTGCCCTAGGTGGCTGAGGGACCCGGTTATAAGCGGGTTCTGCTAAAGCTGTCTGGCGAAGCCTTTGCCGATCCGGCGCAGGGATTCGGGATAGACGCAACCAT
>JAJCYE010000015.1 GCA_029263075.1 Actinomycetes bacterium | reverse complement strand
CAGGTTGCGATCGGACTGCTGGAACCCCCAGGGCTGCGCCCGGAGGTCGTAGAAAAAGCTGAGGATCCCGCCCCTGGGCAGCAGGCGCGCCATCTCCAGGTTGCGCAGGTCGCTCAGGTTGAGCTGGAGCAGGAAGTCCAGGGGGCGGTCTGCCGCTGGCCACTCGAAGCGGCCCGGCAGGTCCGGGGTCCCGCCGAGTTTGCTCGTAGGAGACCTTTCCGGGGGCTCAGGCGATCCGGTCAGCCAGAACCCTATGGAGGTCTCCGAAAGCCCACTTACCTCGGCCTCCAACCGGCCCAACCCGGCGGCGGCCAACTGTTCGTGGAGGCTCGGCAGCACCATTGGTTAGATCTCCTTGATCAGTCTTTCCCTGAGAGTTACCACGCCCCCCACGACCACTATCGACGGCGATCCCAGCCCCGCCCCGCCGGCCTCTCTCTCAAGCCCCTCAACGTCGGTAACCACTACCCGCTGGTTGGGGAGGGTGCCGTTTTGAATGATCGCCGCCGGAGTCCGCGGACTCAAGCCCCCGGCCATAAGACCGTCGGAAATCTCCTTTAGGTTGTTGAGCCCCATCAGCACCACTATCGTTTCAATCGTTCCGGCAAGCGCTTTGAAGTCGACCGGACGGGGGCCTCCGCCGTGGCCGGTGACGATTGCCACCGAGGAGGAGAACCGCCTGTCGGTCACCGGGATGCCCGCCGCCGCCAGAGCGGCGATGGCGGAGGTGGGGGCCGGGATAACCGTGAACTCGATGCCGGCCTCCATAAGAGCCTCCGCCTCTTCGCTCCCCCGCCCGAAAACGAACGGGTCCCCGCCCTTAAGGCGCACCACGTTGCGCCCTTCGAGCGCCAAGCGGATCAGGGTGGCGTTGATCTCCTCCTGGCGGGCGCTGTCGCCGCCCCGGGTTTTCCCTGCGTAGATGGCGTTTTTTCCTTCAACCAGCGACTGGTCCACCAGCCGATCGTGGACCACTACGTCGGCAGCGTCGAGGGCCTGCCGGCCCTTGATTGTAATCAGTCCGGGGTCGCCGGGGCCGGCGCCGACGATCCACACTTTCCCGCGGCCCTTCTCGCCCCGCAAGGCTGCGTGCACCTGCTCCCGGACCTGTTCGTGGCGGCCCTCCCGCACCAGGCCGGCCAGATCGTCGGTAAGGGCGCTCTCCCACCGGGAGGCCCACTCGTCGAAACCCACCTCCCGGAAGGGCATCGCCTCCTGCCGGATCTGCGCCAGCAGGTCGACGAGTTCGCCGTACTCCTCGCCGAACTGCCGATCCAACTTTTTGCGTAGGGCCTTCGCCAGGGCCGGGGACTTTCCCCCGGTCGACAGCGTCAACATCAGGTCCCCCCGGCGCAGGATCGAGGGAACCGAAAACTCGCAGAAGCGGGGATCGTCGACCGCATTGAATAAAACACCTTCGGCTCCGGCTTCGTCGAAGGCGCGGGCGTTGACGGCCCCGTCGTCGGTGGCAGCGATGGCCACGAACGCCCCCTTGAGGTCGCCGGGCCGGTAGCTGCGAAGAACCAATGTCACCCTGCCTTCGCCGGCAAGGTCCGTCAGGCCGGAGGTAGGTTCGGGGTCGATCACGGTAACGTGGGCGCCTGCGTCGAGCAGGCCGCGGACTTTGCCCTCGCCGATCGTCCCACCGCCGATAACCACACAGCGGCGCTCCCGAACCTCGAGCATTACGGGGTATCCAAACGGCACAGGAGAACTCCTCGGGGTCGGCCGGACCTACCTCCAAATGGTAGTCCGCACAGGGGGCTAGGTGTTCAAGTTACCAGCCGTTTCTCGGCTCGTCGCGCAGGTGTTGCCGGCATCCGGCCTCCCGGAATGGATGTTTAACCCTCCCGAAACATGGGCGCGACCCACAAGTAACTTTGCAGACCTAGCCTGCCTGCATGGAAGGTAACTCCGGCGGGGCGCAGGATCGATGGTTCGAGTTGGGCTCCCTGGAGGTGGACCTGGAGAGCTACCGGGCCACCCTTTCGAACAGGCCATTGTCCCTCTCCCCCTCCCAGCTTGAGATGCTGGCCATTCTTTTGACGAATCTGGGCCGGGTTACCTCCCGGGAGGAGTTGTCGAAAGCGGTGGGGCTGCGCCGGGGCCGCTCGGTAGACGTGATGCTCTGCACGTTGAGAAAAGAGCTGGGCCGGGACTTCATCAGGAACGTAAGGAACCGGGGCTGGATCGTGGACCCCGACATGTTGAGCGCCTGAGCCCGCCCCAACAATCCGCCAGTTCCAGCTCCGCCAACAATCCTCTCCCTTTCCGGTAGCCCTTTCCGGTAGCCCTTTCCGGTAGCCCTTTCCGGTAGCCCTTTCCGGTAGCCACGTCTTCTAGACCTCCCCTTCGCTTGCCGTAGAGGCCGCATTGGTTCGCACCCCGGCCGAGACAAACCTCACCATTTGGCTTGACGTTGATACCCTAGGGGGGTAGGGTACCCAAGCACAGGTTGTCAGTGGGACGTTTTCAGGGAGGAGAGGATGGGGATGAACCAGTCGGGCATCGGCACAAAGGTGCACGCAGCCAGCCCAGGGAGTCGCAAGCTGGAAAAGGCAGACATCAACCGCGAAACCGGCGGGTCCCCCGCACCCGGCGGGGGCCATCCCGGTCGGCACGGCGACGGCCTCGGCGGCCACGGGGGCAATTCCGGCCAGTCCGGCCAGGATTACCACGGGAGTCATTCCGGCCAGTCCGGCCACGGCGACCTCGGGGGTCATTCCGGACACGGCGACCACGGGGACCACTCCGGACACGGCGACCACGCCGCGATGTTCCGGCGCAAGTTCTGGCTCAGCCTGGCTATGACAATTCCGGTGGTCTTGTACAGCCACATGCTCATGGAACTCACCGGCTGGAACCCGCCCGGCTTCCCGGGGTCCCACTGGATCCCGCCGGTCCTGGGGGTCGCGGTGTTCCTCTACGGAGGACCTGTATTTCTTAGCGCCGGCTGGGGCGAGGCGAAGTCCCGGCAGCCCGGAATGATGCTGCTGATCTCCATGGGCCTGCTGGTCGCCCTCGGGGCTTCGGCCGTCACCACACTCGGCATCCTCGACGTAGACCTGTGGCCGGAACTGGCGACGCTGGTGACCATCATGCTGCTCGGTCACTGGATCGAGATGCGTTCGCTCGGCCAGGCCCAGGGGGCCCTCCAGGCGCTCGCCGCCCTGCTGCCCGACGAGGCGGAACGAGTAACCGGAAAAACCATAAAAAACGTGCCGGTTGCCGATCTGCGGCCCGGCGATGTCGTTCTCGTCCGGCCCGGCGCCCGGGTCCCCGCCGACGGGGTCATCACCGACGGCCGGGCGGAGCTGGATGAATCAATGGTTACCGGCGAGTCCCGGCCGGTGGCCAAAGGCACCGGCGACAAAGTGGTGGCGGGAACCGTCGCCACCGATTCGTCGATCAGGGTGCAGGTTGAAGCCGTGGGCGACAACACAGCCCTGGCCGGGATCCAGCGATTGGTGGTCGAAGCCCAAACCTCCCGCTCCCGGGCCCAAGCCCTCGCCGATCGGGCGGCGGCTCTGCTGTTCTACGTCGCCGCGTTCTCGGGGGCCGCGACCTTCCTGGTTTGGTCGGCGATAGGCCAGACGCAGAACGCGTTCGTCCGTACCGTCACCGTCCTGGTCATCGCCTGCCCGCACGCACTGGGTCTGGCCATCCCGCTGGTGATAAGCCTCTCCACCTCCATCGCCGCCGCGGCGGGGATCCTGATAAAGGACCGGCTGGCACTTGAGCGGATGCGGACGGTCGACGTCGTCCTGTTCGACAAGACCGGAACCCTCACCAAAGGGTCCCACGTGGTTACCGGCGTTGCCGGCCTCGGGGTGCCCGAAGGTGAGGTCCTGGCTTTGGCCGGGTCGCTCGAAGCTCAATCCGAACACCCGGTGGGCCGTGCGATCGTCCGGGCAGCCGAAAGCCAAGGGCCGCTTCGTGACGTCGACGGGTTCCGTTCGCTCACCGGCCGAGGGGTTACCGGCTCGATCGAGGGCACCGAGGTCTGGGTTGGCGGGCCGGCGCTACTACGTGAACTCGGGCTGGATGAACCCGATGAACTGGAGTCAAAGCTGCAGCAGGAACGCAACCGGGGAGCTTCGGTGTTGTTCGTGATGGCCGGCGGAAGTTTGATCGGCGCTATCGCGCTGGAGGACGAGATACGCCCGGAGTCGGCCGAAGCGGTCGAGCAACTTCACCGCCTGGGTGTCCGGGTGGCAATGATCACCGGGGACGCCCGGCGGGTGGCGGATGCGGTGGCCGCTCGACTGGGCATAGACGAGGTGTTCGCCGAGGTCCTGCCTCACGACAAGCAGAAAGCGGTATCTGATCTGCAGGACCGGGGCCTTCAGGTGGCGATGGTCGGCGACGGCGTGAACGACGCACCCGCCCTGGCCCGGGCGGATGTCGGCATCGCCATCGGCGCCGGGACCGATGTTGCCATCGAGTCGGCGGGGGTTGTGCTGGTGTCGTCGGATCCGAGGGCGGTTACCGGCTTGATCCAACTGTCGCGGTCGGCGTACGCCAAGATGATCCAGAACCTGATCTGGGGCGCCGGTTACAACCTGTTCGCCATCCCTCTGGCGGCCGGAGTACTGGCCCCGGTGGGGATTACCCTGTCGCCGGCCGTGGGCGCGGTTTTGATGAGCGCTTCAACGGTGATCGTCGCCCTTAACGCCCAGTTGCTCCGGAGGGTTGACCTGAGCCGACCCGTAACCGACCCACCCGAAACCACGACAAGTACCGGGGAACGCTTGCACGCCTAGACCTTCTCGGTAACGATAGCCCCATGGACTTGACGAAACCTGGCACCCGGATCGGAAGCCTCCGACTCTGGGTGCTGGTTATTCTCCTGATGTTCTTAGTCCTCTTCGGGGTCCACCTGTTCGCGCTCCACCACGACGGAGACTCCCATGCCTTCGAACTGGCCTTGACCATCCAGGTCGCCTTGGCCCTTCTGGTCTCTACCCCCTCCGGCAAACATCTGGCAATCGCACCGGGCGGCCGGCCCGGGCCGCTCCGGGCCCGGCCCCGCTTGAAGGTCCCCCTGGCTCTGTCGCCGGGGTTCGTCGCCCCGATCCGGACCTAGGCCTCACCGGACCAGGCCGGCCATCCGGCCCAACCGCGCCGAAGAGGCCCCCTCCCCGGGGGCGCTTCATCGAACAAAAGTCCCTGCCCGACCTGATAGCAGGGCGGCATCATGTCCCGGCCCCGCCAAACGCGGGCTCTTTGGGTCGATCGCCCCCACAACGTTTGCAACGAAGGAGAACTTGCCCATGAGATTCACCAATCCCAAGACCGCGGTCACTGCGCTTGTCATCGCTTTGAGCGCCACAGCCTGCAGCAGCACCGACCCGGCCCCCCGGGCAGACAGCGAGGTCGAAGTGATAATGACCGACAACGCATTCGAACCCAGCGAGTTCGCCGTGGTCGCGGGCGAGACCGTCACATTCAAGTTCTCCAACAGCGGGACCCTG
>JAJCYE010000014.1 GCA_029263075.1 Actinomycetes bacterium | reverse complement strand
TTGAAGGGGACCGAGCCGGTCAACATCTCGTAGAGGACAATCCCCACGCTGTAGACGTCGGAGCGGGCATCCACCGGCTTTCCCTGTGCCTGCTCCGGCGAGAAGTAGCTGGCCGTGCCGATCACCATCCCGGTCTGGGTGACGGTCATGGCGCCGTCGTGGGCCGCCCGGGCGATGCCGAAGTCCATGACTTTGATCTGGGCACCCACGGTGATCGCGATGTTGGCGGGCTTCACGTCCCGGTGGACGATGCCCTTTTGGTGGGCCAGCCCCAGGCCGCCGAGAACCTCGATGGCGATCTTGGCCGATTTGGTGATGGGCAGAGGCCCCGAGGCCCGGATGATCTCGGCCAGGGTGCTGCCCTCGACGTACTCCATAACGATGAAGTAGGTCCCGGCGTCCGACCCCCAGTCGTAGATCGCCACGATGCGGGGGTCGTTGAGGCTGGCCGCCGCCTGAGCCTCCCGGCGGAAACGTTCGATGAACGCGTCGTTGCGGGCAAACTCCGCATGCATGAGCTTGAGGGCCACCAGCCGGTCAAGCATGGAGTCGCGGGCGACGAACACCTCGGCCATGCCGCCGGAGGCGATGGACCCCTGGACCTCATAACGGCCGCCGTAGCGTTTTCCCGATCCCCGCGATGCAGGCTGTTCGTCTACCATCCCGCAACCGAACGGTGGGCCTGGAGGACTTGACGCACTATCGGAGCGGCCACCCGGCCCCCGGTTTCGTCGCTGCCGGGCCCGGCGCCCTCCACCATCACGGCAATGGCGATCCTCGGGTTGTCGGCCGGGGCGAAGGCAATGGTCCAGGCGATGCTCTCGTCGCCGGTCTCGCCGGTCTGGGCGGTTCCGGTCTTCGCCGCCACCTGCACCCCCGGAAGGGATGCGGCTTTGGCGGTGCCGTTGGCGGCGACGTTGATCATCATCTGTTTGATAATCGATGCGGTTTCAGGAGAAACCGCCTCCTTCCAGGTCTCGGCGCTCGTCTGTTTTACCACTGCTCCCCGGGCGTCCTCGATTTGTTTGACAAGCTTGGGGACCGGAACCCTCCCGGAGTTGGCGATACCCGCTGCCACCAATGCCATCTGCAGCGGGGTGGCCGCAACGCTGTACTGACCGATCGAGGACAGCGCCCGGAAAGCCGGCGACTTGAGATCGTCGCTGTCGGGCAGGCGACTGGCCACCGAGCTGATATCCAACGGCGGAGTCTCGGTAAATCCGAACGCCTTGGCGGTCTCCTCCAGGTAGCCGGCGGGCATCTCCGCCGCCAGGCGGGCGAAGTAGGTGTTGCAGGAAACCGTGAGGGCCGACGCCATGTCCCCGCCGCACGTGCTGCCGCCGAAGTTGCGGATCACCCGGTCGGTTTGGGCCGGCTGGTACTCGTTGGTCGCGGGAAACGAGGTGTCGGCGCCGATGCCGTGCTCCAAAGCCGCCGCCGCGGTGATGACCTTGAAGGTCGAGCCCGGCGGGTAGGTCCCCCGCGACGCCCGGTTGACCAGCGGGGTGTTCTCCTCGTCCTGGTTGAGGGCGACCCAGGCATCCTGCTGGCCCTGGGGCGAGTGCTGGGAGAGTTGATTGGGGTCAAACGACGGCTGGGAGACGAAGGCCAGGATCTGGCCGCTCACCGGGTCCAGGGCGACCACGGCCCCCTTGCGGCCACCCAGAGCCGAGGACGCGGCCTGTTGTACCGAGGTGTCGATGGACAGCACCAGCGTGTCGCCCTTCTGGCCCTTGCCCAAGAGGCGGTCGCCGAGGTCCTGCATGGTGACGACACCCCCTTTGCCGGTCAGCTCCCCGTTGTAGGAGCGCTCCAGTCGTTCACGCCCGTATCTGAGCGAGTAGTAGCCGGTGATGTGGGCGAATAAGCCCTCGGTCGGGTAGGTGCGCAGGGACTTGAGTTGGCTGTCGGGGGTGGGCACGCTGACAGCGAGGGTGTCGCCGTTCACCGATCGGATGGCCCCCCGCTCCAGGGCGTACTCCTTGAGCAACAGCCGGGTGTTCGCCCGGTGGTTGGCAAGTTGTTCCGCCCGTCCCAGCTGAAGCCAGGAGAGGTTCATGAAGACCACTCCGAACAGGACCAGCATGGTGTAGCCGACCGCGCGGATCTGCCTGTTCAACGCCCGCCCCCCGCCGCCATGTTCATCTCGGTCGGCGGCGCCTCTCCACCTTGCCGGCCGACCTCGTCCGAGATGCGGATGAGCAGGGCTATGGCGATGAAGTTGGAGAGTAAGCTGGATCCTCCGTAGCTCATGAACGGCATGGTGACTCCGGTCAGGGGGATCAGGTTGGTGACCCCGCCCACGATGAGGATGGTCTGAAAGCCGATGGTGAAGGTCAACCCGGCGGCCAGCAGGCGGCTGAAGTCGTCCCGGCAGCGGGTCGCCAGGCCGAAGCCCCGGGCACCGAGCAGGGCGTAGGCCGTTAGAACGGCGGCCCCCCCGACCAGGCCCAACTCCTCACCCAAGGCCGAGAAGATGAAGTCGGTGTGGACGCTGAACCGGATGAGGTCGGGCCGACCTAACCCCAGGCCGGTTCCCCAGGCTCCCCCGGTGGCGAACGCGAACAGGGACTGGACCACCTGGTAGCCGCGGTCGTCGATGTAGGCGAACGGGTCGTGCCAGACCGCTATGCGGGCCGCGACGTGGCTGAACAGGCGGGTGGCGATGAACGCCCCGACCAGGAACATCCCGACGCCCGCAATCAGGTAGATCGGCCTCCCTGTGGCCATCCACAACATTGCGACGAAGATCGCAAAAAACAGCAGCGACGAGCCGAGATCCTTCTGGTTGACCATAACCAGCAGGGATACCCCCCAGGCACCCAGGACCGGGCCGAAGTGGCGGAGCGCCGGAACGCCGATGGGGCCGATTTTGCGGGTGGTCACCGCCAGGAGTTCGCGCCGCTCCGACAGGTAACCGGCAAAAAACAACACTAGGGCGATCTTGCCGAGTTCGGAGGGCTGAAAGCTCAAGGGGCCGAGCCGGATCCACAGGCGGGCGCCGTTGATTTCTCGTCCCAGCAGGGGAAGCATGGGGAGCAGCAGCAAAACGACCCCGGCGAAAGCGAAGGTGTAGCGGTACCGGGCGAGTGCCCGGACATCCTTCACGAAGTACAGCACCGCTATGAACGCGGCGATGGCCACCACCAACCACCGGGTTTGCGCCGCGGCCAGCCCCTCGTTTTCGGTGGGGATCTCAAGGCGGGAGATGAGCACGAACCCAATGGCGTTGAGCATCAAGCCGATGGGCAGCATGAGCGAGTCGGCCCGGGGCGCCAGCTTGCGCACCGCCAGGTGTGCCGCCGCGTAGACTCCACCGTAGATCGCCCCGTAGACGCCGATGCCGGCGGGGACCGTGGCGCTACGTGCCAAAGCCACCAGCCAATATCCGCCAATGGCGATTACCAGGCTGATCACCAGTAGCGATGCCTCGGTGTTGCGCTTTGCCGTGCCCGTAATCACCTACGGATACCTCCGAGGCCGGGCAGACTCAAAAAGTGCATCAGGCCGGAGGGGGCCCTGCGGGACTTTCCGCCCCCGGCGAGGTCTCGGTATCCGGAGCGGGGGTTGGGGGGACGGCGGGCGTGACGAGCTTTTCCAGGTCCGCAACTATCGCCCGGGCGTCGGTCCGGCTGTTCGCCTTTATGCCCTCTTCCAGCCGGCCCTGGTACAGATCGGGCAGAGTGTCGGCCTGCAGTTCGGTGCGGTTCTTGAGTTCGCCCAGTTCGAACCCGGCAACCTTCCCGGGGACCCCGTTAAAAACCGCAACCTGGCCTGAATCCACGCCGACGTACCACGATCCTTTAATCGACATGTTGGCCAGGAAGGCGCCGCCTCCCAAAACCACAACCGCCACGGCGACCCAGAGAAGTAAACGGCTGCCCCGGGGCTCTTGGCGGGGGCCGGAGGTGGAACTCGAACGGATGGGGGAGGGGGCGGGCGCCGGCGGGGTCACGGTCTGGACCGGGCTGGTCGGGTTGGCGCCCCCCAGGGGACCGGTGGCGGTAGGCCCGGAGGCGTGGGCGGGGGTGGTGAAGGATCGGGTCGTCGAGCCCGGGGTCGGGCTGGAGTCGGGGTCCGGGAAATCGACTATCACGGTGGTGACGTTGTCGTTGCCTCCGGCGTGGACCGCCTCTTCGCACAAACGTTCGGCCGCCCTTTGGGGGCTGGTTTCCATGGTCATCACGTTTTGGATCAGGTCGTCGTCGATCATCCCGAACAGTCCGTCGCTGCACAGCAGGACCCGGTCCCCGGGCAACATATCCAGGACGTGGACGTCCACCTCAACCTCCGGGTCCACCCCGAGGGCCCGCTCCAGGTAGGAGCGCTGGGGGTGGCGATCGGCGTCTTCGGGCATGATCCGGCCTTGTTGAACCAGCCGATTGACCACGGTGTGGTCGGTGGTGAGCCGGCTCAGGTGGCCGTCTCGCAGCAGGTAGGCCCGGGAATCCCCGACGTGGGCGATCTGGGCCGACCGTTCGTCCGCCCACATTGCGGTGAGCGTGGTCCCCATGCCGGTCAGGTCCGGCTCTTTGGCCGCTCTCTGGAAGATCGCCTTGTTGGCGTTGTGAACCGCGTCGGCGATCGAATCCGACTTGCGAAGTTCCGCCTCCAAAACCTCCACGGCAATGGCGGAGGCCACGTCACCCGAGGCGTGCCCGCCCATCCCGTCGGCCACCGCAAAAAGTGGCGGCTCGGTCAGCTTGGAGTCCTCGTTCACCTGCCGGACCAGGCCGATTTCCGAGCACGCTCCCCATTTGAAGGTGACTGTCAACGCTTGAACTCCATCTCGGTCTTGCCTATGCGGGCGGAGTCGCCTCGATTGACCTGAAGCGGGGCAGTCACCTTGCGCCGGTTGAGGTAGGTGCCGTTGGTAGATCCCATGTCTTCAATGTAGACCGCATCCTGTCTGCGGAAAACGCGGGCGTGGATCTGGCTGGCGTAGGAGTCGCTGATCACCACGTGGCACTTGTCCGCGCGGCCGATGATCAACTCGTCGCCGATGTCAAAGGAGCGCGGCTTGGCGTCCGGGGCGGTGACCGCCATCTTGTCGGGCGCCCGGCCGGCGGAGCGTGGCGTAGGTACGGCCGGTGCGGGCGGGCCGCCCCTTTGGGGCCGGGGGCCTGAGATCTCAAGGAACATCGCTTTAACCGCACGGGCAAGGAATAGGAAAATGAGAAACAGAAAGAAGTATTTGAGTATGTCCAGGACGGCTTCAGGCATCGCCTAGGTTATCCCCGAACCGGCCTCGCGGTACTCCAACTCCGTGGCACCGATTTTTATTCGGTCCCCGTGCGAGAGTCGCCGCTCCTTGATTATTGCCTCGTTGACCAGGGTCCCGTTCGTCGAGTCCAGGTCGGTCAGCCACCACTCACCGGAGCGCCGGGCGAGCCGGGCGTGGGTGCGTGAGGCGTTGGGGTCGTCCACCACCACGCCGTTGGACGATGACCGGCCGAGCGTGATCTCATCGGAATCCAGCTTCCAACTCTTGTTCGAACCGAGCTGCACCAATTCGTCGGGCACCGTGGGGTGGGGGTTGGAGGGGTCGGCGGCCACGTGTAGGCCCTGCACCTCGAACCTGCCCGGTTTGAACGAGTCGTCCGATTCGAAGCGGACGTCGATCTGCCCGGCCAGCCGCCACCGGCGTTGCCCGGCATTGGCCTTGAGCAGGGTGATGAACTCGGTTCGCAGAGTGGGAGCCAGCCCTTCGAACCGGGCGAAGTCATCGGGGGAGAGGTGGATGATGTAGTCGTTGGGGACGTAGACGGCCCCGACGCTCACGCTCTTGCCCGACTCCATCTCGCGCAGCAGGCGCCGTCCCAACTCGGAGGGTTCAACGTCGGACCGGAAGGCCTTGGAAAAAACACCTTCGACGACGCGCTCCAAGCGCTTCTCAAATTCGTCAACCAGGCCCACTTCGACATCCTCTCGGATCCCTCTACTCTGAATCCCAATATAGTGGCGGTCACGGTTCAGCAGGCTGAAAAGATCCTCCAGCTCCGGCCACGCTAAACTAATGCATGTACAAGGGCGAATGGCGGAATGGTAGACGCGCTGGCTTCAGGTGCCAGTGAGCGCAAGCTCGTGGAGGTTCAAATCCTCTTTCGCCCACGGAACACCTGGGTATAGAACCCGGGACGGGAAATGTACGGCCGCCGGTTGGCCGACAATCCCTCCCGGGAGCCCCTCTCACCCGTATTCTGTAGGCCCGGGCTAGGAGTCTTCTTGGATCAGCAAACCCTCATAGCGGTTGTCGCAGGAGCGGTGGCTTTGGTTGCACTGGCGACGGCCGGCGTGGCGAACAACCGGCTGACCCACATGAGACGCTCGATGGCCATGCTGCAGGGCAAAAACGACGCCAAGACGCTGCTCGAGATCATCTCGGAGAACGTTCAGCGGGTTGAAGGTTTTGAAAAGGTCATGCGCAACCAGGCCAAGCGCCAGGAGGAGTTGTTTGCGCTCCTCGGCAGGTCGGCCCGCAACCTGGGGGTGGTCCGCTACGACGCCTTCGACGACATGGGCGGCAAGATGTCTTTCTCCGCAGCCCTGCTCGACGACCACGGCAACGGGCTGGTACTCACCTCAATCAACGCAAGAGCAGAGTCTCGTGCCTACGCCAAGCCGATCAAGGGCGGAACATCCGAGCACAACCTGTCCGGTGAGGAGCAGCGAGCGATCGCCAGCGCGCTGGGCACCCAACAGAAGGTCAAGCGATAACGATAGACCTGCGCCTGCTGCGCACAGATCCGCAGATGGTCGCCTTCTCCATGAGACACCGGGGCGCCGATGTAGATCTGGATGCGCTAATCGAGTTGGACCGGCAGCACCGCCGCCTGGTCACCGACGTCGACAATCTGAGGGCCGAACTCAACCGCGCCCAAAAATTGGTCGGCAAGTTGGCGGCGGAGGAGCGTTCGGAGGCCATCGCCCGCAACAAGCAGGCCGGCGCCGACCTCAAGGACCTGGAGGGGCAACTTGCCGGGGCGGCGGCGGAACTGGACTCCGCTCTGCTGGCGGTGCCCAACCTGGTCCACCCCGACTCGCCTCCCGGCCGGGTAGACCGCGAGCTGCGCAGGGTCGGGACCCCGCGGTCGATGCAGTTCACCCCCGTCGATCACCTGGCCCTCGGCGAAGGGCTGGAGATTATCGACGTCAAGCGGGCGGCGAAGGTGTCCGGGTCCCGCTTTGCCATCCTGCGCGGCAAGGGGGCGCTGCTGGAGTTGGCGATCGTGCGTTTTGTGCTGGACCGCCTGATGGCCGAGGGATTTGAGCCGGTCATCCCTCCGGTGCTGGTGAAGGAGGAGGCCATGTATGGCACCGGCTTCTTCCCCACCGACGAAGCCCAGGTCTACAAGACCGCCGACGACGACCTGTACCTGGCCGGGACCTCCGAGGTCCCCATCGCCATGATGCACTCGGACGAAATTTTCTCCGCCGGGCAGTTGCCCATCCGCTACGCCGGGATCTCGACCTGTTTCCGTCGGGAGGCGGGCACCTACGGCAAGGACACCCGGGGGATCATCCGGGTCCACCAGTTCGACAAGGTCGAGATGTTTTCGTTCTGCCGACCCGAGGAGTCGGACGCCGAGCACGGCAGGCTCCTGGCGCACGAGGAGGGCATATTCGAGGCACTGGAGATCCCGTACCGGGTGCTGGACATCGCCTCCGGGGAGTTGGCCGCCCCCAACTACCGCAAGTTCGACATCGAAGCCTGGCTCCCCGGTGCCGACCGCTGGCTGGAGGTCACAAGCTGCTCCAACGACTGGGACTTCCAGGCGCGCCGCCTGGGGGTCAGGTTCAAGCAGGGCGATTCGGGGACCGAACTCGTCCACACCCTCAACGGGACCGCGGTGGCCGTGGGCCGGGCGATAGTGGCGTTGCTGGAGAACCACCAGCAGTCCGACGGCTCGGTGACAATCCCCGATGCGCTGCGGCCCTACACCGGGTTTGAGGTCATCTCACCCAAAGGCTAAAAGCGGTGGAGGTGGGATTCGAACCCACGGAGCCTCTCAGCTCACACGCTTTCAAGGCGCGCCCGTTCGGCCGCTTTGGTACTCCACCAATGTCTATTATTCCGCCTCCCGGGCACCCTTGGGGGCGGGACCGCTACGGCCGGTGCTTGAACTGTGGCAAAATCTCCGACGGAGGCGTCGCCTAGTCAGGTCTATGGCGCGGGATTGCTAATCCCGTTGGGGGGCAACCCCCTCGCGAGTTCAAATCTCGCCGCCTCCGCCCGTCAATCTCCACCACAGCCCGACAGCGAGTACTCTTGTTAGGTTGAAGTGGGTACTGCGCCCTTAGCTCAGTGGATTAGAGTGCATCGCTACGGACGATGAGGTCGGGGGTTCGAATCCCTCAGGGCGCGCAAACTCGTGACCGCGCAAATGCCGGTCCCATCCGGCCCGATAAACTATGCGCCGTGCCTCCCGAACCCCACCCCCAAGAAACCGACCTTGCCTTCATGCGCCTTGCTCTGGAGGAGGCGCATGCCGCGCTGTCCCACGGCGACGTGCCCGTCGGGGCGATAGCGGTGGCGGGCGGCGACATCTTGCACCGCGGCCACAACGAACGGGAGTTGCGGGGGGACCCCACCGCCCACGCCGAGATCCTCTGCCTGCGCGGGGCCGCCAAACGGCTCGGCCGCTGGCGGCTGTCCGACGTCACCATCTACTCCACGGTCGAGCCGTGCCCCATGTGTGCGGGAGCGCTGGTTGCCGCCCGGGTCCAACGGGTGGTCTACGGCGCCCCCGACGTCCTGGGAGGCGCTGCCTGGTCGATCTACAACATCGTGCAGGACCCCAGGCTGATGCACCAGTGCGAACTCACCTCGGGCGTGCTGGGCGAAGAATGCGCCGAAGTTATCCAGGCTTTTTTCGAAGAAAAGCGCCATCCCGCCCAGTTCCTATAATTGATCCCGGTGGAGTACCAAAGCGGCCGAACGGGCGCGCCTCGAAAGCGCGTGAGCTGAAAGGCTCCGTGGGTTCAAATCCCACCTCCACCGCTCAGCAACTTCTTCAAACCGCCCCGTCCACTACAATCGATAGCGGAGGCGTCGCCTAGACCGGCCTATGGCGCCAGCTTGGAATGCTGGTTTGGGGGCAACCCCATCGCGAGTTCAAATCTCGCCGCCTCCGCTTTTTTGAAAAATGACGTCTTCAGCAAGGCGCCGCCCCGGCTGCCGTTGGGTTTTGTAGTGAACGGTTATGCTGTTCGGGTCGCGCTAGGTGGGCAGTCGGCGGTTGCCTGTAACTCCAAATCCGCCTTATGGGAGGCTGAATTCCCACCTTAGGCTCGAAAGCTCTCGGGAACGGTCCCGGTAAGCGGTGTTGACGGCTGGGTCCCGCGCGAGTGACCGGGGTGAACCAGGTCAGGTCGGGAACGAAGCAGCCTTAAGCTTCAAGGCACTGCGCCGTGGGGTCACCTGGCCCGAGCCGGCTGCCGCGGATACGCCCGGGGCCTAGAGTCGAAGGTGGGTGCGCGACACTAAATTCGCCCCGGCGGGTTCTCCGCCGGGCGC
>JAJCYE010000013.1 GCA_029263075.1 Actinomycetes bacterium | reverse complement strand
GTTCCGGCGTGTTCCCCTGCCTCAGTGTCCACTGGAGGTTTAGGGTTGTCCTCTGCGGTGTTTGTTTGTGCAGTGAGGAGGCGGCGGGAATGGATGATGTAAACCCCGCCACAAGATCCGCAACTACCCGGGTCATAGCTGTCGTTAATCACAAAGGCGGCGTTGGGAAGACCACCACGGCCGTCAACCTCGGCGCCTGGATGGCGCTGGAGGGTCACCGGGTTCTTGTGGTGGACCTCGACCCCCAGGCGAACGCAACAACCGGGCTCGGTGTGGATCCGCGCAGAGTCTCCAGCAACATCTACCAGATTCTGGTGAATAGTGCCCCGATGGAGGACGCCATTGAGCCCACCGCCGTCCGTAATCTGTTTTGCGTGCCGTCGACGATAGATCTCGCCGGTGCGGAAATTGAGCTGGTAACCGCCTTCTCCCGGGAACTTCGGTTGCGGAAAGCGTTGGAATCGCTGGAGGACGACTTCGAGTTTGTTCTCATCGACTGCCCCCCGTCGCTGGGTCTTCTTACCGTGAACGCCCTGGCCGGTGCTACGGAGGTTGTAGTGCCGATTCAGTGCGAGTACTACGCGCTGGAGGGACTGGGTCAACTGCTAAAGAACGTGAACCTGATCAAAACGAACCTGAACCCGGAACTTCGCCTGTGCGGAATCGTGCTGACAATGTTCGACGGGCGCACCAGGCTGTCGGAGCAGGTGGCGGAGGAGGTGCGCTCGCATTTTCCGGGCAAGGTCTTCTATTCGGTGATACCCCGAAGCGTCCGGCTGTCGGAAGCGCCGTCCTTTGGCCAGCCCATTGCTCTGTACGACCCAAGGTCGAAGGGCTCCGACGCCTATCTGGGGTTGGCGGGCGAGGTAGTCGTGGCGGACGCCTCGTCGACTTTGGTGGCGCCGGCCCCGGTGACCCCGCCGGTGATGCGCTGGAGGCGCGGTGCCGCCCCCGAGAACGCGCCCACCAACGACCGAATGGGACTGGGTTAACTCTTCATGAGCGCAAAGGGGGGATTGGGACGTGGGCTGGGAGCGCTTATCCCGGCCGGCGCCACCAGCCTCGAGGAGATTGCGCCGTCGTCGATAGTCCCCAACACCCGGCAACCCAGGAAGCACTTTGATCCGGAGGCCCTGAACACTCTCAGCGCCTCCATCCGCCAGTTGGGCCTACTCCAGCCGGTGGTGGTCCGGCGCCGGGCGGACTCGGGCTACGAGTTGGTGATGGGGGAGAGGCGTTGGCGCGCCGCCCAGCAGGCCGGGCTTTCCACGATCCCCGCCCTGGTCATCGATACCGACGACCGGGGTTCGCTGGAGCGGGCGATTGTGGAGAACGTCCACCGGCAGGACCTGAATCCCATTGAGGAGGCAGCCGCCTACCGCCAACTTGTGGAGGAAGCCGGACTCACCCACGAACAACTCGCCGAAAGGGTGAGCCTTTCCCGGTCGACGGTGGGAAATGTGATGCGACTCCTGGACCTGCCGGACACGATCCAGGCGCTGGTCCTGCAGGGAAAACTGAGCGGGGGCCACGCCAAAGCGTTGCTGGGTTTGCTCGGACACCCCCTTCTTGAGCGAATTGCCCAACGGGTGGCGGCGAGCGGGCTTTCAGTCCGGGAAACCGAAGATTTGGTGCGCCAGGAACGAGAGGAGCGGGAAGAAACGGTTCCCGGCGACGCGCCGACTCGCCGAGGTGCAGCGGCAAACACCGACCCCGGGCTGGTGGAGATCTCCGATGCCCTCTCGGACCAACTGGAGACCCGGGTTGTGGTCAGCAAGGGGCGGGGGAGGGGACGAATCGTGATCGACTTCGGGTCCGACGAGGACCTGGTGCGGATCTGGCGCCACATTGCCGGAAGCGCTTCTACAACCGAGCCCTGATCGTCTACTGTTCCGGTTCCGACTCGAAGTAGCGCTCCAGCGCCTCCAGCAGGTTGCGGGCGATGTCGTCGATGGAGTCTGCGAGTTCGGCGAACTCGTCGGGGTTGGTGATAAAGCCGGGCTCGACGACAACCGCAGGCATTTGTGTCTCCCTGAGGATGGGGTAGGCCTTGCCGTGGGTGCTGCAATCGCGGCGGCCCGCCCGGATCAGTGCCTCCTGGATAAGTTCCGCCAGGTGTTCGCCGGGCTCGGAAGCCACCGTACCGCCCTGGAAATAATAGGTAGCGGCACCCGCTGCGATGGGGGTCGGGTGGGAATTCAGGTGGATCGACAACAAAAGGTCGGCGCCGTAGCGGTTGGCGAGCTGGGCCCGGTGGGAAACGTGGGGACCGTCGTTCGGCCCCCTGGTCAACATCGGGAAGGCGCGGCGTCCATCAAGCAGGAGGCCCAATTTGGCCGAGAGCCGGAAAACCCAGTCGGACTCGGGCTGGCCGCAGGGGGAGAGGCCTCCGGAGTCGTCGCCACCATGCCCGGGGTCCAGTACGATCCGTTTTCCGGCGAGACCCGGGGGATCGGCTCTCCGGGCTTCACGTTCGGTGATGCGGGCGCCCAGGCCCGGCTTGATGACCATCCGCAGTCGCTCCAGGGCGCGCAGGGTCTCGCGACCGGCGATGCCGTCCTCATCGACCGCCAGGTTGCGCTGGAAGTCCCGCAGGGCCGCCGCGGTTCCGAGCCCGAAGATGCCGTCATGTTTGCCCGCGGTAAACCCCAGGGCGTTCAGCTGTGATTGAAGCTCGCGGACATCGTCGCCCCGCAGGAACGGCTGACTTAGGCGGAGGGGGCGGTCGCCGAGAGTCCAGGAGCTTTCGACCAGGGCCCTCCAGGTGTTCTCGCCGACGATTCCATCGACGTCCAGGCCGGAGCGCTGCTGAAACTCTTTGATGGCGATCTCGGTCGAGTGGGCAAAGGTGCCGCCCAACTCCACCGGGTCAATAACGAATCCGAGTTTTTCCAGGCGCGTCTGAAGGTCGGCCACCGCTTGATCCCGGCGACCTCGTCGAATGAGATCCACGCGTGCAGCTTAGTAGGCGGGAGGGCAAAAGCAAAAGGGCGGCCTCGAAGGGCCGCCCTTTGAGCCCAAAGAACTACTGCCCCAGGGTCTCCAGCCAGCGCTCGGCGTCGATGGCGGACTGGCAACCCATGCCCGCCGCGGTGATTGCCTGGCGGTAGGTGTGGTCGACCACGTCCCCGGCCCCGAAGACGCCCTCGACGCTGGTTCTGGTGGCGTAGGGAGATTTCGGGTCCCAGTCGTTGGTGAGCTTGTCCCCGACGACCAGGTACCCCGCGTCGTCAAGCTCGAGCTTGTCTTTGAATAACGAGGTGTTCGGAGTGTGGCCGATGGCGACGAAGACGCCCTTGAGCGGCAACTCCCGGGTGTCGCCGGTGACGGTGTCCTTTATCTTCAGCCCCCTCACGCTCTGTTCGCCCAGTACATCCTCGATTACCGAGTTCCAATGGAACTTGATTTTCGGGTTGGCCATGGCGCGGTCCTGCATGATTTTGGAAGCCCGCAAGGAGTCGCGGCGGTGAACCAGGTTTACCGTGGTGGCAAAGCGGGTCAGGAAGTTGGCCTCCTCGACCGCGGAGTCGCCCCCGCCGGCAACCGCAAGTTCCTGGTCCCGGAAAAATGCGCCGTCGCAGGTAGCGCAGGTGGAGACCCCTCGTCCCATCAGCCGCTTTTCGTTTTCCAGCCCCAGCATTTTCGCGGAGGCCCCGGTTGAAACAATCACGGTGTCCGCGGTGTAGGTGTCTTCTCCTACCGAGATCTTGAAGGGCCGTGAGGTGAAGTCGACATCGGTGACGTCCTGCGAGATGTAGGTGGTGCCGAACCTCTCAGCTTGTTTGCGGATGGTGTCCATGAGCTCGGGGCCCATGACGCCGTCGACGAAGCCGGGGAAGTTCTCAACTTCTGTGGTGAGCATCAGCTGGCCGCCTGCTTCAAATCCCTCGATCACCAGGGGGTTGAGATTGGCGCGCGCCGAATAAAGTGCTGCGGTCAGGCCGGAGGGGCCGGACCCGATAACGATTACTTTGTGGTGGTTGGTCATGGTGGTCAGCATAACGTTGTGAGCGGATTATTTATGCCCGCCGGGGGTTGCCGGCTAGCGCTGGGGGATGTCCAGAACCAGGCGCAGTGGAGAGTTGAACTGGGTGGCCGTGATGCACCTCGGCGCCTTCAGCCCGATGCCCCAGGACAGGACGTTTTCGAAGTCCCCGGCATGTTCCAGTTCCAACAGGGCGGGGAAGTTAGGTTTGAACTCCTTCGGTCCGTTGTAGGTGACGACCAACTCCGGACCCGACAAATCCACACCCGAAGCCCCCTGCATAACCAGGGAGTAGAGGGCGTCTCCGGCGATCTCAACCGGGTTGCCGCTCCCATCCTGGGTCACCTGCTCGACCCTGTTGACGGTGAATGCCGGGAGGGTGTTGGGGGGAGAGGGGTCCTGCGGTGGTGCGAACTCGAAGGCGATGCGATCGTAGCCGCTGTGGGAACCGACCCGGACCGCCACCAGCTTGACGTTGGTTCCGGAGGCCCCGCCGGCTACCGGCGGGCACGCGGTCGGGGATGGGTCTGACGAGGGGGTCGGGGAAGCGGACGAAGGCGAGGTTGTTGGGGTGGGGGAGGGGGTTTCCGAGGCACCCGAGGTCCCCGAAGGAGTGGGATCCGGATCGGAAGTTGCACCACCGCATGCCGGTAGCACAATCACCAGCGCCAGGATCCAATACCACGCGCGTTTCACCCTTAGAAATATACGCTCTTGTGCCAGCCCTCCGTGGAACGGTTACCATTTTTTTATGGCCCCCGAGAGCGAAGAACTGGTTTGCCAACGGCACCCCCGGTCGACAACCCTGATCCGCTGCTGCAACTGCGACACGCCGATATGTGTCCGGTGTATGCATGAGACCCCGGTGGGAATGAAGTGCCCCGAGTGCGCAAAGGTGGAGTTCCGCAGTGGAGGCGGTCGCCGCCGCTACGCCGCCGGGGCCGCCGGCCTGGCGGCTGCCGCAGTCTTCGGATACCTCCTGTTCGGCGGTTTGGGGCGCATCGGATTCCTGGTTGCCCTGATCCTGGGGGCGGTCGTGGGTGTTGTGGTTCGGAAAGTGGGCGTCCGGCGGAGGGGGCTCGGCGGGACTGCGGCGGCGGCAACCGCCTGCGGGCTGGCGCTGGGGGTTCTGGCGCTGGGGGTATCGCTTCCGGACCTGGCGTCGCCCGCCTTTTTGATGCCGGCCGCCGTCTCGGCGGCCGCGGCCTACTTCACCTCAACGCGCTAGCCGCACTCAACTGCACCGCCGACGCGAAGCAGCGGCGACTGCGAGCCGCAATAGCAGGCAGTCGCCGCTGCGTGAATCGAGGGTGAACTAAAGCGCGTCCGGGCCCATTTCCCCGGTTCGGATCCGGTACACCTGCTCCACCGGGAGGACGAAAATTTTCCCGTCGCCGATCTTGCCGGTGCGAGCGGCGGTCATGATTGCGTCCACCACTTGGCTCAACTGATCGTCGTCGCAGATGACGTCGACCTTTACCTTGGGTACAAAATCCACCTGGTATTCGGAACCACGGTAGACCTCGGTGTGGCCCCTCTGACGACCGAACCCGCGGGTCTCGGTAACCGTCATTCCCTGGATCCCGACCACACGCAACGCTTCTTTTACTTCCTCAAGCTTGAAGGGCTTGACGATTGCGCTGACCATCTTCATCCGAGAATCCTCCCGCTACTAGTTGATCTGCAAGGACACTACCCCGGCCCGGGTGGGCCGGGGTAGTTGGAGGTGCTGGTTAGCCGTGCGACGCAGTCGCCCCGCCTTCGGCCGTGTAGGCGGTTTCGGAGTGCTGGGATAGGTCCAGCCCGATCATCTCGTCGTCTTCGCTGACCCGCACCCCCACGACCTTGTCCGTCACGAACAGGATGATCATGGAGCCGATGAACGAGTAAGCGATGGTCGCAACCACAGCAACCAGCTGTTTCACCACCTGGCCGGGGTTGCCGTACAGAAGGCCGTCGGCACCACCGGCATTGATCGCAGTGGTGGCAAAGACCCCGGTCAACAGCGCACCGACGATCCCTCCGACGAAGTGCACGCCGACCACGTCGAGCGAGTCGTCGTATCCGAGCTTGGGCTTGAGGGCGACGAACATGTAGCAGACCAATCCGCCGGCGAAACCGATCAACACCGCGGCCCAGGGTTCAACGAACCCGGCTGCGGGGGTGATGGCCACCAGACCGGCAACCGCTCCGGTGGCCGCTCCGATGGTGGTGGGCGTCTTGTGCTGGATCCATTCGGGAATCAGCCATCCGAGCATCGCGGCTGCCGCCCCGAGATGGGTGGCGACGAACGCGCTCCCGGCGACTCCATTGGCCCCCAGTGCGCTCCCGCCGTTGAAGCCGAACCAACCGAACCACAGGATCGAGGCACCCAGGATCACCATGGGTACGTTGTGGGGGCGGATTGCGTCGTGGGGATAGCCCTTCCGTTTGCCTATGTAAATGATGCACGCCAGAGCCGCGATTCCGGCGTTGATGTGGACCACAGTGCCCCCGGCGAAGTCCAAAGCTGCAACTCCTCCTTCGGAGAACCCGAGCCAGCCGCCACCCCATACCCAGTGGGCGACGGGGGAGTAGATCAGGATTGACCACAGGGCCATGAACATGACGTAGCCCTTGAACTTCATCCGCTCGGCCACCGCTCCGGTGATAAGCGCCGGCGTGATCACTGCGAACATCATTTGGAAAATCATGTAGACGCTGTGGGGGACGGTCGGAGCGAGCGGAGAGGGTTCGGCGCCGACGTTCTTGAGGAACGCGAAGTCGAGCCCACCGATGATCGAGCCCACATCCGACCCGAAGCCGAGGGTGTAGCCGAACATCATAAAGAGGATGGACACCAACCCAAGTGCGAAGAAGGATTGCATGTACGTTCCCAGAACGTTCTTGCTCCGCACCAAGCCTCCGTAAAACAAGGCCAGCCCGGGGGTCATGAACATCACCAGTGCGGCGCTGGTGAGAATCCAGGCGGTATCTCCAGTGTCGATTTCCGGCATCTCTCTCCTCTCGGTTCGCTCGGCGGGCAGCCGAAAAGCTTCCGCGAAAAGACGCTACAAGACCTCTGTTTCCGTATTGTTACGGGTCGTGTTGCCGGAATGTTAAGTCTGTGGATGGGCCGGTGGCGCTCAGGGTTGGGGCGAGAAGCCTCGGTAGGCGGCCGCCGCCTCGAGGGCCGGACCGCTCAGGTCTCTGCAGTCGGCCGGGTCGACAATCCAACTCTGCCACCCATCCAGGCCCCCTCCGGCTTCGTCCGGGCTCCACGCGAACACCAGGAGCCAGACCGGCCGGCCCTCGAAGGAGGCTTCGCGGGCAAGGAGTGGGGCCATCGCATAGGACTGGGTCGCGGCGACCCGGCCCAGGCATGCGTCCCCGGCCTCGTCGCTGAAAGTACCTCCGGCTGCGGGACCGGAGAGGGCCGGGGACCCGGCAGCATCTTCGCCGCGCCCCGACTCTGCGGGATTCGCCGGCGCCATCTCCTGAGCAGGAGCCTTGAGCGAACTCGGGCCCTCAAGCGAACCGGCCGCCTCGTCTTGCCGGAAGTGGGTCTCGCTGGAAGGGGTGCGGTCCAGGCCGGCCATCACTTCGGGCAGTCCGGCGACCGTCCGGTCGACCTGCTTCCCATCGGCGAAGTTGAATGCCGAATCGCCGTCGGCGGGGACTCCCGCTTCGGTCACCGCGTCGAAACTGCGGGTGGGTCCGCCGCGAAGAAACGAGAGGGCGAGGGCCGAAACGGCAACCACCAAAAGTGCACCCGCGAATGCCCACCTGGGGAAGGCAAAGCGGCGACCGGCCGCCTCCGGGCGGGCCCGCAACACGGCCTGGCGTAGTGCCCGGTGCTCGTCGGCGGTCATGGTGACCGGGCCGAGCGCGGCGACCGATCCGCAAACCGCTGAGAGTTGCGCGCGGGCAGCAGCACACTGGGCGCACGAGCCGAGATGGCTCTCCACCCGGGACTTTTCGCGTGCGTCCAACTCACCGTCGAGGTGAGCGCTGAGCGACTCGAGGTCCAAATGTTTAGTCATCATCTCCCCGTTAGACGGTCGCGGCCGGTTCCCGGTTCCTTGGGGTCCGACAGCACCTCGGTAAGCCGGTGCCGGCCCCGGGCAATTCTGCTCTTAACCGTGCCGGCGGGGCTGCCGGTCGCGGCCGCGATCTCTTCGTAGGTCATGCCGTAGAGGTCGCGCATCACCACCGGCACCCGCTGCTCTTCGGGGAGTTCCCGGAGGGCCTGCTCGACAACCATCCGGTCCTCGGACTCGCCCTCCCGTCCCGCGAGCAGGTTCGGGAGGGTCTCCACGGGCACCGGGGTGCGGGATTTGCGCCGGCCGATATCGTGACAGGCGTTGGTCGTCAGCCGGTAGAGCCAGGTGGTGAAAGCGGACTGGTGGCGGAAGGAGGAGGCCCGGCGGAATACTGTTAGAAATACGTCCTGGGTGGCGTCCAGCGCGTCCGCCCGGTTGCCCAGGATTCGAAATGCCATCCCGAAAATCTTGTCTTCGTGGCGTCCCAGGAGCACCTCCAGGGGGGCCTGGTCTCCGGTCGATACGAACGCGGTTACCAGCGCCTCGTCACTTTGCAGTTCCAGATCCCGCTTGGCCATGACCGGATTATGAATGGCCGGCTCGGAAGATGAGGAGCCGGCGTTATCCCGCCAGGGGTTCTATCTCCCTGATGGCCACCGAGAAGGCGTTGGATCCGCTGCCCTCTCCGGGCGTCACCACCAGTTTGGTGATCCAGATCATCCAGTAGCGGTGTGACCCGGAGGTCTTAAACGTCTGTTCGGCGCCTGCCGTTATCGAGGAGCCCGGATCGCTCCACCGCTCTCCGTTGTCGGAGTACCGGACCGTTCCCTGCCACCCCCCGGCCACCGACGTCACCTTGATGCCGGAGAGTTCTTCGGGATCACCGAGGTCGAAGTAGATCCCAACGCCGTCCTTCAGCCCACCAAGGTCGGCGCGGCTGTAGGAGGAGGTTGCCCAGGAGGTCTGTCGGTCGCCGTCAACCGCCAGGCCGAGCCGCCTTGTGGTTTCTTCCCCGTCGCCCGGAGGCGGATCGTAGGCCATGGCTCGAGAGACCTCCAGGCGACGCTGCTGCTGCTGGGTTTGGGGGCCTACCACGTTGCTGATGCCGGTTCGGACCGAAGGGATGGACAGGACGATTCCGGCGGCGGCAGCGATGACCAGGACGGTTGGAATGAGCCACCGGCCCTCGGTTCTCAGGAATGACTCGCCGGAGCGGGCCACCGAGCGCTCTTCGTCGGGCGGGGGCGCCGCGGGGAGTGGGGCGGGTTGGGCCGGAGGGGGAGAGATGTCGCTTAACTGGGTCCGGCCGTCGGACGTATCGGGGGGAGGGGTTGCTTTAACCCGGCGGGGGGCCTGCGTTGCGGGAACGGCGGCGGGCCGCCCCCCCGCCAGGGGACGCAGAGTTCTCTCCAGCGCTCGAGCGGTCTGGTACCGGCCGGTCGGGTTGAGTTGGAGGGCGCCGATGATGGCAAGGTCGAGGTCTTCGGGGGTTTCCGGGCGGAGATCTTTGGGCCCCGGAGTCGGGGAACGGCCTTCGGAGGCTACCCCGCCCGCGGCCGCGCGGGCCGCCGCAACGGGGGTCATACCTAGAAGGCTTTCGTACAGGATGACTCCCACCGAGTACAGGTCCGCCCGGATGTCCGGCTCCGCCCCCCCTGCCAGTTCGGGGGCGGCGTAATGGCTGGAGGAATAGGTGCCGGCGGGATCGGTCAGGGCGGGGTCGGCGAGTGAGGCTTTTGCGATGGCGAAGTCCGAGACCTTGAGGTGCCCGGCCTCGGTGAACAACACGTTTTCCGGGCGGATGTTCCCGTGGACGATGCCCATCTTGTGGGCGTGGCCTAGGGCGGCACAGGCGTCGGCCCCGATCTGCGCCACGACCTCGGGGGGAAGGGCACCGGTTGAAAGCCGGTCGCGCAGACTGCCGCCCCCCAGGTACTCCATGACGATGAAGGGGGCGCCGTTGTGCTCGCCGGTGTCAAACACCGAGACGATGTTCGAGTGGGTCAGCCGGGCGGCGGCCACCGCTTCCCGGCGGAACAGCCGTTTGATCGCCGGGTTGCTCACCAGGCTGGCCCGCAGGATCTTCGCCGCAACCGGGCGACCGAGAACCTCGTCCTCGCAGCGCCAGACGTCGGCCAGCCCACCTTGAGCAATCTGCGCCGTCAGGCGGTAACGCCCGGCCAGTTTGATCGCGGCGCCACCGTTGGTTGGATTCAGCGGCGCCGCTTGACGATTGTCGAGATCCAGCGCATCTCCTCCAGATTCAAAGCCTTGCTCAGACCAGCGTAGAGCAAAACTCCGGCGGCGGTGGCCGCCAACACCTGGACCAGCAAACCGGCAACCGATGCCCCCCCAACAACCGTGGACGCCCCGCGGGCGGCCAACCAGGCACCAGCGCCGGTGACCGCCGAGGCCGAGATGATCTTGGCCAGTGCCGGGAAATAGCCGGAGGCGGGTGGGCTGCCGGTCTTGCCGGAGATGGCTCGGAATGCGAGAACCGAGGCCACCACGTACGAAGCCGAATGCCCGGCCGCCAATCCGGCGATTTGTAACTGGGGGTCGTCGACGAGCGCTACAACCGCCAGGTTGAAAGCTACGTTGACCGCCAGCCCGACGAGGTTGATGTACATCGGAGTCCGGGTGTCCCCCAGGGCGTAGAAGCCCCTCAGCAGCACGTAGAAAGTCGAAAAGAAGAATATTCCGGGGGCCCAAACCCTGAGCACCGTGGCGACCATGTCGGTGGAGGCTTCAGTGGTGACCCCGTGCTCCAGCAGCAGCGCCACCACCTGGGGTGCGATCGCCAGATACCCGGCGATTGCCGGAAGTACAAAATAGGCCACCCCTCTGAGCCCGCGGCTGAGTTCTTCGGAGAACGCCGAAAGATTGCCGGCGACGGCCTTTTCCGTCATTGCGGGAAAGATCGCGGTCGCAATAGACACCGCCAGCAGTCCGTGCGGTAGTTGGAAAAAGACGAAGGCGTACTGGTAGGAGGCGACCCCTCCGGTGACCCGTCCGGCCAGGATGAGGGCGACCCATAGACCGACCATGTTTGTGGCGACGTAGCCCACCATGTAGGCGGACATCTTGAGGAGGCGACCGAACCGCGGGTCCATCAGGCCGTCCCGGGGGGTCAAGCGAAGGCCCATTCGCCGCAGGTAGAAGAAGGGCAGGATGCCTTGGACCACCACTCCCGCGGTCGTCCCCAGGCCCAGGATCAAGATTCCTTTGGTGGGAACCATCGACGGGCTGCGCAGGACCGCCGGAATGGACGCTGCGAACCACAGCAGGCTGGCGGTCACCACCAGGTTGTTGAGTGCCGGAACGAACATTGGTATCCCGAACCGGCGGTGAGCGTTCAGGACGCCGGTGGAGATGTAGGACAGCCCGTAGAACAGGATCTGGGGGACGAACAACTGCAAGAGCATGGTCCCGAGGGCCTGCTGGGCTGCCCGGTCCCCTCCTTCGACGCCGATGGTGTACATGCGGAAGATCAGCGGTGCTGCCACCACCATAAGCAGGCCGACGGCGGCAAGCAGGAGCATGGTTACCCGGGTAACCCGGCGGATGAATCGCCAGGCCTCTTCTTGGCCGTCCCTGGACTTCACCTCGATGTAGGAGCGCAGCAGGACCGAGGACAGGACCCCACCCACGATCAGTTCCAGGATCATGTTGGGGGTGGTGTTCGCCAGATTGTAGGTGTCCGCCAGGCGGCTCTCGGTTACGCCGAGCGCGTAGGTCGTGGCCCCCAGGCGGACGAGGCCGGTTGCCCGGCTTACCGCCGTGCCGAGGGTTGCAACCGCGGCCCCTCGGCCGGCCGCCGACAGGTTCGGGTCTTCGTTCACCCGGGTTCGGGAAGTTCTTCGGAGCCCCGTGCGGGCAGGTCCGGTTCCGTCTCTTGAGAGTCGGGCGCCGGGGCTTGAACGGATTCGCCCTCGCCGGCCGATTCCGTGCCGGCCGATTCCGTGCCGGTCCCGCGGCGGTGCAGAAGGCGGCGGCGGACCCAGCCGAACATCCACCACGCAACCATGAACGCCGCGGCGGCACCCGTAATCCACAGCGCGACCAGGTTGTAAACGGTGGAGCGGATGGTCAACTGGCTATCGGAGATCAGGGTGCCTTCGGGGGTGAAGAGCCGGACATTTAGCGGGAAGGTGCCTGAAGCGCGCGTAATCGCCCGCACCCGGATGGTCTGGTTGGGAGGCTGGAGCTTGGAGATAGAGATGCGGTTGCCGTCCGGAAAGCGCAGTTTGTCCGAGTCGACCCGCAGCACCACGTCCACCGGGTAACTCAGGCCCGAACTGACCGAGAGCGGGATCACCCCCGTCTTGGAGGTTAGCGTGATGGTTTGTGGCGCAGGGGCGTGCAGCTTTTGCAGTTCGGAGGCGACCGAGGCCGGGATGGATTCGGCGAACGACTGACCGCGGGCCAACGAGCCCTTGCTCCCCCACCAGTCGGTGCTTTGGGCGATGAGTAGGCGCCGGGTAAGTGCGCCGATGCGGGAGGAGGGGGGTGCCAGTGCCGAGTAGCGGGCGATCGCTTCGCGGGCGGCGGTGAGGGTGGCGAAGTACTCCGCGGGAGGTAGGTCGGGCCCGTTGTCGAGGACCCGGTCCGAGCTGGCCAGCCGGACCTGCTCCTTCTCGGGCGCCTCGAGGTCGGAGGTGATTGAGTCCGGGGTGGTGGGCCTCAGCCAAGAGCTGGAAGAGACGACACTCAGGAGGGTGGACGCGGAGTCGGCTTGAGCCTCCCAATCGGGGGGAGCGATCGCCAGCACTGCTCGGAACAAACCGGGGGTCTCCAGGTGGATGGTCGCGGTCTCGGCCACAAATCGTTGGCGGGCCTCGATGGTCCCCATCTCGCCGGAGCGTTCGATCTCCTCTTCCAGCCCGGCGTCGGCGACGAGGGCGACGGTTTCCACACCGGTCAGACCTTCGGTGGCCGACCCGGGCCCCCCCTCGAGCTTGACCGGCAGGCCGCGGGTGAACGGGTCGTCCGAGGGGATGAGCGACCGCGAGGACAGGATCAGGTGGTCGAAGTTGGTCCGGTGGAGCTGGCCGAGTGAAGGCTGATCCAGGTCGCCGAAGGTCGGCAGCAGCCAGCCCTCGAGGGGCTCGGACCTCAGCAGACCGATGGGTTCGGCCAGGAGGATGTTGCGGCCCTCGGTCAGCTGGGTCGCCATCAGGTCGGGAAGACCGAAGCGGCTGAAGGCGGGGAGCGATGCCGGCGAGTATGTCGTGGTGATGATTCTGGTGTTGGGCCGGGCCGCGAGGCTCTGGATCCGGGCCAGGGTCTGGAACGCGGCCTGAGCCCGGTCGTCTTCGGGAGCCACATCGACGGAACCATCGCCGCTGGTCCTGGTGTAACCGTCTGCCATGTCCTGGAGCATGCTCAGCAGCAGGCCGCTGGGGGCCAGGGTGACCGGGAGTTCGGGGTGCTTCTCGAGCGCATCCAGGATGCGGGTGAGGCGGCCGCCCCGAATCGATCGCTCAAGCGAGTTGCTTGTCACCAGGTCCGGTCGGGAGCCGTCGGTGTAGATGGACGGGGAGTGCAGGGGGATAACCAGTCCGATGCCCAGCGGCTTCTCCGGTGGCTCATGAAAAAAGACCATGTGGGTGTTGATCGCGGGGGCCGAGCTGCCTGTGGACCTGACCACCACCCGGACCGGGTAGGCGCGGTCCTGGGTGGAGTTGCGGAACTTGCCCAACTCTCCCAGCGGCTTGGCCACTTCAATCCGCCGGGTCTCGCCCGAGTCGATGGTGCCTTCGACCGGGATGGTATCGACGGCCAGTGTGGTCCCCACGCGGTTTTCGTAAGTCTGTTTTAAGCGCGATCGGCTGGTTACGCCCTGGTAGATGGTCAATGCCACCTCCAGATCACCCGCCGCCCGGCCCCCGGAGTTGGTGACTTCCATAACCACGGTTAGGGCGTCCATCGGGCCGACGGAAACGGGGAAACCGATCAGCTTGGCGGTCAGATCCGCCCCCCGGCTGGTGACCGAAGGAACCGGCCCAACCGGCGGCGCGGGGGTCTGCGCAAGGGCGGTCGCGGGGACCCCCAGCACCCCGGCAAACAAGAATGCAACGATCATGCCGGCGAGTGATCGGTGACTTTGCATCATTAGGACAGTATCTTCGATACCCCAGCCGGTTCATGCGAGCGGGGGCCCCACCGGGGCGTTCAACGCGGCTCGTCCTGACCGATCGGGCCGATGCACCTATTCTTGCCGGGTATGCGTGACCTCTCGGCAGATCGGATCCCTCCCCAAGCACTGGAACTGGCGGAGCGTTTCCGCGCGGCAGGATTTGGTCTCTGGCTGGTGGGGGGCTGGGTGCGGGACACCCTGCTCGACCGCAGTTCGGATGCCGACTTGGACTTCGCCACCGACGCCCGCCCCGACGAGACGCTCAGAATCCTCAAACGTTGGGGGAACTCTGCACCTTGGACGGCCGGCATGGAGTTCGGGACCATTGGGGTGGAAAAGGGCGAGTTCCGGGTGGAGGTCACGACCTTCCGCAGCGAGGTTTACGAGCCCGGTTCCCGCAACCCCCGGGTCGAGTTCGGCGACAGCCTTGAAACCGACCTCTCCCGCCGTGACTTTACCGTCAACACCATGGCGATCGCCCTGCCCGACATCGCCCTGATCGACCCGTTTAACGGCATCAGCGACCTGGTCGCCCGGCGCCTTCGAACCCCACTCGCCCCCAAGATCTCGTTCTCCGACGACCCCCTGAGAATGCTCAGGGCTTTTCGGTTCGCGTCGACCCTGGAGTTTCAGATCGACGATGAGGTCCTGCAGGCGGTACGCGAGATGCACGACCGGCTGGCCATTGTCTCCAAGGAGCGAATCCGCGACGAGTTCACCAAGTTGATGATGGGTCCGGCGGTCAGCAAAGCCCTTGAGATGGTCACCGACGCCGGACTGGCGGGCGAGTTTCTTCCCGAGTTGCCCGGCCTGAAGTTGGAGCAGGACCCAATCCACCGGCACAAGGACGTTTTTCACCACACGCTGGCGGTGCTGGACAACGCCATCTCGGGCGAGAAGGAGGGACCGGACCTAACCCTTCGTCTGGCCGCCCTGCTGCACGACATCGGCAAACCGAGGACTCGCGAGATCACGCCGAAGGGGGTGACCTTCCACCACCATGAGGTGGTGGGGGCCCAGATGACCGAGGTCCGGATGAAGGAGTTGCGGTTCCCGACCAAGCTGATCGAGGACGTCAAAACCCTGGTTTACCTGCACCTCAGATTCCACACCTTCCGGTTGGGGTGGACCGACCGGGCGGTACGTCGCTACGTCAGGGACGCCGGCCGGATGCTGAACACCCTGAACGCCCTGGTTCGTTCCGACTGCACGACCCGCAACCCGCGCAAGGCGGCACAGCTGGACAAGCGGATGGACGACCTGGAGGAGTGGATCGTAGAACTCGGCTCGCGCGAGGAGTTGAAGCGGCTGCGCCCGGCGCTGGACGGCAACGAGGTGATGGCCCACCTGGGAGTCCCGCCCGGCCGGATCGTGGGAGACGCCCTGGACTTTTTGATGGAGGTCCGGCTGGATGAGGGCGTGATTACCCCCGAAGAGGCCTACAAGCGGCTGGACGACTGGTACGCACAAGGTTCCAAATCGTGAGCGGCCCCAAGGCCCCGGATAACAACTGGTACGCCGCGGTGGCGGAGCATCTCGGGTCGGCCTACCTGGGGTACGAGTTCACCCGGGGAACCGAGCAGGAGGTCGACTTCCTTTACAGCGCCCTCAGCCTGCGGCCCGGTGCGCGGTTGCTTGACGTAGGCACCGGCCCGGGCCGGCATGCAGTGGAGTTTGCAAAGAGGGGGGTGCAGGTGGTGGGCATCGACATCTCGGCCAAGTTTTTGGCGCTGGCCCGGGAGCGGGCGTCGGAGGCCGGCACGCCGGTCTCGTTCTTCGAGATGGATGCCCTGGCCCTGCCCTTTGATGACGAATTCGATGTGGCGATCAGCATCTGTGAAGGAGCCTTCGGGCTGGGCCTGGACGATCTGAAGATCCTTCGGGGCATCACCGCAGCGCTCAAGCCTGGTGGCCACGCGGCCGTGGCGGCCGCCAACACCTTCTACATGCTGTCGCAGATGGAAGACGACTCGGAGTTCGACCCCGTCGCCTCATTGTTCAAACGAACAATGCCCGGGGTGGAGGGGGAAGACGGCAGCACCCGGGACCTGGAAATGTGGAACTCCTGCTACACCCCTCGTGAGCTCGAGTGGATAGCCAACGGAGCCGGGCTGGACCCGGAGATAGTCAACGGCATCGCCCCGGGAGCGTTCGGGGCGGACGTTCCAACCCGTGAACACCCCGAACTGATGTTGTTGGCCCGCAAGCCCTCTTGAGGGCAGCGGGGCGCCGGAGCCTCAGTTAGGTGTAGGAGATGGTGGAGGCCGCCGTGGTGGCCTCGATGAACTCCTCAACCCTTTGCCGGGCGACGTCGTCGGAATACTGCTCGGGTGGGGACTTCATGAAGTAGCTGCTCGGACCCAATAGCGCCCCGCCGATCTTGGCGTCCTGGGCGATCCGCAGGCAGCGGACGGCGTCGATAACGATACCGGCCGAGTTGGGGGAATCCCAAACTTCGAGCTTGAGGTCGACCGAGATGGGAACGTTGCCGAACTCCCGACCCTCCAGGCGGATGTGCGCCCACTTGCGGTCGTTGAGCCACGGCACGTGGTCCGAGGGGCCGATGTGGACGTCCTCGGGCTGCAACTCCCGCTGCAACTGGGACTGGACCGACTGAGTCTTGGACTTCTTCTTGGAGACCAGGCGGGTGCGCTCAAGCATGTTCATGAAGTCCATGTTGCCGCCGAAGTTCAACTGGTATGTGTGGTCCAGTTTCACGCCGCGATCCTCGAACAGGCGAGCGAGGACCCGATGGATGATGGTGGCGCCGACCTGACTTTTGATGTCGTCGCCGATGATCGGAACGCCGGCGCCGGCGAAGCGCTGCGCCCAAGCGGGGTCGGAGGCGATGAATACCGGCATGCAGTTCACGAATCCGACCCCGGCTTCGAGAGCGGCCTCGGCGTAGAAACGGGCGGCCTGTTCGCTGCCGACGGGCAGGTAGTTGACCAGGACCTGGGTGCCGGTCTCCCGCAGAACTTTGACCACGTCCACCGGTTCTTCGGGCGACTCCGTGATCTTTTCCGAGTAGTAGTGGCCGAGCCCGTCCAGCGTGGGCCCCCGGGAAACCGTGACGTCCAACTCGGGGATATCGGCGAACCTGATGGTGTTGTTGGGCTCCGTGAACAGCGCCTTGGAAAGGTCGGCGCCTACCTTCAGGGCATCCACATCAAAGGCGCAGGAGAACTCCACGTCCGACACGTGATACGGCCCGATGTTCAGGTGCATGAGCCCGGGAAGTTCGTCCGCAGCGGTGGCGCCACGATAGAACTCGATGCCCTGCACCAATGCGGAGGCGCAGTTACCGGCCCCGACAATCCCCACACGGATCTTGCTTGTCATCTAAATAGCTCCTTAAAACAACTCATAGTTATCAATCAAGAGGCGGGCTTGCCCTTTAGGTTGTTGGACGTGATGTTGAGCTTTTCTTCGGCGATCAAGCGATCGATCCACTCGATGTCGGCGCGGGTCGTGTCGACCCGATGCTCCATGAGGCGATAGGTGTAGTCGTCAATTTTTTCTTTGTAAGAACGCAGCTTGTCCTTCAGGTCGATCACCATGTCGGTGAGGTAAGCCCGCCGGCGCTCCAGCAGGGCCACCCGGTCGCTGCATTCCATGTAGCGGAAGAAGGCGAACCGCACTCCGAATCGGGCATCGTCGACCACTGCGGTGTGCTCACACAGGCGGCTGCGGAACAGTTGTTCGCCCTCGGGGGTGATCCGATAGATGTTTTTGCGCCGGGCTACGTCCTCTTTGGGGTAGTAGCGCTCGACCATCCCGTTTTTCTCCAAGCGGCGGACCGATGGGTAAAGGCTTCCGTAGGAGGCTTGCCAGAATTGACCGAGCTGGGCGGTGAGTTCTTTCTTGAGTTCGTACCCGTGCATCGCCCGGTCCTTCAAGAGGCCGAGAATTGCCATCTCAATCATGGGGACGTATCTCCTCGATATATCGGTCCGATATATCTAACCGCTATGTGGGAGGGGTGTCAATCAAGGCGCCGGGCGTCCCGACGATGCCGGTAACCGGGTGACCGCTTTGTCGTGAGGCTCGCGTACAATTGCTGGACCATGCAGGGCTTCGTCGACTACACCATCGCAAAACGGTCCGTGCTCGAGGGTCTAAGGCGCGGCTCCCTCGACCGGCTTGACGTTTGTGACGCCCATCCGGAGTTGATTCGGGTGGCGCGCAACATCGGCCTGGACATCGAAAGACCCTGCCCCGTGTGTACTTCAGGCTCCCTGAAGCAGGTCAGATTCGTTTACGGCCAGCAGTTGGGCCACCTGTCGGGGCGAGCGGTTTACCCCAAGGACTGGGAACTGGAGTTGAGCCAAAAGTACGAGGAGTTCCGCTGTTATGCGGTGGAGGTGTGCGTCGACTGCCAGTGGAACCACCTGGCCGCGTGCTACCTCATGGGCAAGCGATTTCAGGCCAAAACCCGCCGCCGCGCTTCCCGGAAGGCCACCTCCAGCGATTAGCCGCTTCCGGGGCGGGTTCGGCAAGTAGAGCCGGGCCGCTGTTGTGGACTAAAGTACCGCCCATCGGATTCTTACTCGCTCCCTTTGCTACTTTTTTGCTCCTGCTGGTTTCGGCTGTGTCGTCGCCGGAATGGGCCGACCGAGAGCAGTTGATCGTCCACGCCCGGAGCCGGGCGTCCTTCGACACCCCACAGGCCCGCGGCATCTTCTCGCTCATACCCTTCGGGGTCTTCGTGGGCATCCCGGCGGCCCTGGGGCTCATCCCGGCCAACATCATGCTCCTGCTCGGCGCGCTGGTGGCGTGCATGGTGGCCCGGGCCTACCTGTCGAACTCCAACGAAACCGGCGTGGGGGGCTGGACCCCGGCGCACGGTTGGTTTCTAGCCCTGACCTGGGCCATCTTGGCCCTCCCTCTGCACGTGAACAGCATGGACTTGTTGGATGCTCTGGCGGCCCAGACCGCACTCGGCCCGGCGCCCCTGGCGCTCGGCCTGGCACCCTCCGCCGCGATGTGGGTCGCCCTCATCGCCGGGCTCGCCGCGGCCTGCGGGTGGTCCGAGGGCCAGTTAAAACTCGCCCGACCCGTGAGCCAGGCCAACGATGCCATCGACACCTTCGCCCGCTGGGGCGAGAGCGCGCTGGCCGCGACCGCGGTGGCGGGGGTGGTGTGGGGCCCGTCGCTGGGCACGCTGGTAGCCGGGCCGATCGACGCCGCCACCTTCGGGACGGCGGCGATCTCCTTCACGGTCTCGATGATCGCCGTGGCTGCGGTCTCCTACTGCCGGCGGTTCGTGGGGCACTCCGCCCAGTGGGCGTTCGCCGCGGGTAGTGGAGTCTTGGCCATGACCGCGATGTTGGTGGCGGCCTTCGTCAAATGATGTTCCTGTTCCCGGCTGCTGCGGCCATCACCTTCGCCGCCCTCTCCTGGTCGAACCTGCGGCGCTATCTGCCGTTCTGGGCGCCTGCTGTGCTGCTGTGGGCCCTGTCGATCGGGCGGGAACCTTCGGTGGTGTTTCTCGGGCTCTTCCTGCTCCCTACCATCGTCATGGGGGTGGCGGTGGCGACCCACCGCCTGGCGCCCGCCCCGTTCCTGCTTATGGCCCTTTCCGACATCGCACTGGCGATCGCCTTCTCGATCTTTCAGAGCAAGTCGGCCCTGTGGACCCTCCCCGAGGTCGGCGGTTGGGGATCGGGGGCCGGCCTGGCTGCGGCTGCAGCGATCCTCAGGCTCGGGGCCGCGGCGGACGTGGACGACCCGAAGGAGGGCGGTCTGGTCTCCGTGCCGTGGTGGCAGGGGGCAATGCTGGCCTACTGGGTAGGCGGCCCCGGTGCCGCAGTACTGGTGGTCGGCGGGATCCTTCTTTGGGGGGCGGCGGCTTACACCTCGCATTCCAACCTGGGCGCTCTTTCCCTGGCGGGCGGCGTTCTGGCCGTGGCGGCCGGGCTGGGCATTGATCTGGCGGGCGTTGTCGTATTGGGCTTGGCGGGGACCGGGCTGGTGATGGGCGAACGGGTGGTTTCCACCTGGCTCGTGGCAATCCTCCCCCTATCCCTGCTCACCTTGCTGACCTTGCCGAACGGCCAGTTGATGGCCCTTGCCGCGCTTGTGTTTCCCGGCGCCTGGGCGGCGATGTCCACCAGGCTCAACGCCATCAAGCCGACCGCGGAGGGCGTTCCCTACCTGTCGTCTGCGGCGGCTCTGCTGGGGGTCGCCTACGTCGGAGCCCTCGCGTCTTCGTTCTTCACCGGCGCCGGTGAACTGGGCGAGGGCGGGATCCCGGTTGAAGCTATCAACGGCGCCTGGCTGGTCTACGGCGCGGGCATGGCCGGTATGGTCACCATGTCGTTCACCGGCAGTTCGGCCGGCGGCGTAAGGGTGGATCCACCGAGCCAAGCTCGGTACTCCAAGTCCGAACTGCTCCTTCCCAAGCTGCTGCCCCCCGTGGCCTGGTTCGGCGTCTTCGTAGCCGGGGCGGTCGCCGTTAGGCTACTGCTCGCAGGCTTCCGGACCGCCTTTCTCTAGGAGTTCCCCATTCCTGATGGCCCCGGAGTAGCCGTGGCCGCCCCTCGCGCCGGGCCCGAGTTCCGCTGGGGACAGGTGGCCGCCCTGGTTCTATTCGGCTGCGTCCTGGCCTTCGGGATGAACTGGTCGCTGAGCACCAATCTGGCCAGGGTCCCCGCCGACTCGGCCGACCGCTTGCTCCAGGCGTGGCAGGTGGCGTGGAACGGCCACGCGCTGGTTCGCAACCCACTGGATTTCTGGGATTCCAACACCTTTTGGCCGCTGGACAACTCGGTGGCGTTCTCCGATGCACTGATCGGGTTCACCCCGGCGGGGTTCTTGGGCTCCGGACCGATCGCGGCGGTTGTCCGGTACAACCTGCTCTTCTTGTTCACCTACGTAGCGGCCTTCGTGGCCGCCGCCATGCTGGCGAGGGAAATTGGGGCGGGCTGGCCGGCCGCGGTGGTGGCAGGCGCGGCATTTGCTTTTGCCCCTTGGCGTTTGGCCCACCACAACCACCTTCACGTCCTGGCGAGCGCCGGGGTTCCGCTGTGCTTGTTCCTGCTGCTCCGGGGATACCGGCACCGGCGCGCGGGACTGATCGTTGCGGGATTTGGTGCGGCCGCCTGGCAGGTGAGCCTTGGATTCACGCTGGGCATCCCGCTGGCGTATCTGCTGGTCCTCCTGGGCTTGCTGGGCGCCGGGTATTGGCAACGCGTCCGTCCCGACGTGCCCAAGCGGGTGATCGTGGCGACCCTGGCCGGGGGACTGCTCTTGACGGCGTGGTCGGGGCTTCAGGCGTTTCCCTATCTCAAAGTGGTCGACGAACACCCCGAAGCACGCCGCGACGAAGCGACCGTGCGGTTTTATTCACCTCCCGCCGCCAGCTTTTTGATCGCACCGCCCGAAAGTGTGGTCTGGGGTGGTCCCACCACGACCCGGCGCGACAAGGTGGCGTGGGCCCCCGAGATGGCGTTGTTCCCCGGGATCACCGTGGTGGTCCTCGCCCTGGCCGGGCTGGGGTTTCCCGGTCTCACCCGCCGCTGGCGGCTCGGCCTGGCGCTGGGGGCCTTGGGCTCGGCCGTTCTTGCGATGGGGTTCTCGGTGCTCGACGGTCGTTTTACCTACGGCGTCCTCTACGATCTCGCCCCGGGCTGGCAGTCGACCCGGACGCCCGGCCGCCTGTTCACCTTCACCTCACTGGCGTTGGCCCTGCTTGCCGGCGCCGGGGTTCACGCGCTGCGGGAGCGGGCAGGGGGCCTCCAGGGCCGTCGGTGGGTTGCGGCGGTGTTGACCACGCTGGTTCTGGCAGCGGTCCTGGTCGAGGGATTGGGAAGGCCGGCGGGAGGGCTCCAGGCCCCCGCAGTCCGCAAGCTACCGTCGTCCGCTCCGCTCATGAACCTGCCGACGGATGACTTCAGTGACGTGCAATACGTGTTCTGGTCGATCGACGGATTTCCCGAGATCGTCAACGGGTACTCGGGATTTACCCCGGCCCTCCAGCAGCGGTTGCGGACAGAGTTGGAGTCGTTTCCGGACCGGGAGTCTGTGGAGCGACTCGAACGCCTCGGCGTACGCACTGTGGTCCTGCACGCCGACCGCACGGTGGGAACGCCTTGGTCCGGCGCCGAGCAGCGATCGATCCAAGGCCTGGGGCTCACCCGGACCCGCGATGGTCAGATGGTGGTCTTCGAACTGGACCGAGCCGGCGAACATCAGGAGCGGTCTTGAGCCGGGGGCGCTGGGCGGGGCGGGCGTCGGTCGGGCTGGCGGCCGGCATGTCTGTCGTGGGGCTCTTGGCCGCATTCGGGCTGAAATACCAGTGCGTGGCCCATGGCTGGGGCGATGCCTACCAGTACACCCACCTTTGCTACAACGAGATTCAGGCGCTCTTCGGTCCTCGGGGCATCCAGGCCGGGCTTCTGCCCTACCGCGACACCGCATTCGAGTACCCGGTGCTGACCGGCATGTTCATGGACCTGGCGGGGCGGGTGCTCCGGGGCCTGGTGGACCTTGGCCTGGCGCCGGAGAACAGTGACCGCGGGTACTTCGTGGTGTCGTCGATCCTCCTCGCTCCCATTTCGATGGCCGTGACCCTGCTGCTTCGGCGCCGGGTGAGTGCCGCGCGGCTGGCCTTGTGGGCGGTGGGGGCCCCGACGATCCTCTACACCTTCCACAACTGGGACATCCTGGCCGTCGTCGGCGCCGCCTGGGCTCTGGCCGCCTACGAGCGGGACCGTCACGCGACGGCGGGTGTTGCCGTGGCGGCCGGGACCAGCGCCAAGCTGTACCCGGCGTTCCTGGCACCAGGGATGGTCCTGGCCCGATGGGCTGAAAAGGACCGGCGCGGATCGTTGAAGTTGATCGCCGGGTTCCTGGTTGCTTATGCGATCTTCAACGTGCCCTGGATCCTTATCGCCGGCGGGCCTTCACACGCCGACCCCGGGCAGTTTGCCGGGGTCGATCTGCGTGATCCGGCGATCAACGGCTGGCTGAGGGTCTGGTTGTTTCACGCCGGCCGGTACCCGGACATCTGGACCATTTGGTACTGGCTGGGCCAGCGTGTGACCGGGCTGCAGTACAACCCGCCCTGGGGCGGGTCTTTCGCCGGGTTCGTCAGCGTCACGAGCTTCGGAGTTTTTGTTGCGGCGACCGTCTTCGCGATGATTCGGGGCTGGTTCCGAAGGGGCGAACCCGAGGGGTTCCCGGTTGTGGCTACCGGCTTGGGGATCGTGGTGGCGTTTCTGCTTACCTCCAAGGTCTATTCGCCGCAGTACGCCCTGTGGTCGGTCCCGCTGCTGGTGATGCTGGACGTGAGGGTCCGCCTCATCATCGGCTACTTTGCCGCCGAATTCGCGGTGCTGGTCGCCGGCTTCGGCTGGTTCACCGTGTTCAATGAGCCATCGCCGATCTGGGAGAATCTGCTCGAGTTCGCGGTCTGGGGTCGGGCGGCGGTCCTGTGCCTGTTGTTTTGGAAAGCGGCTACGGCAAAAAGGCTGGAGCCGGTCACCGAGGCGGCCGAACCGCCGAGCGGGCCAGACCGGCAAATGCCGGCAACAAGCGGTTGAGATACCGAAAGATTTATTCGCGGCCTACGGTCCCAGGCGTCGAAGTTGTCGTACGGGCTCCCTATAGTTGCTTGCGATGGACGCTTCAACCAGGCACTGTTACGATTTCCAGCAGACACTTGTAGTGATCCCTGCTCCCCTCGTGCCGGCCTGTGATGCCGGAGCAACACTTAAGGGAGCCTTCCGGGCGACCGGATGTCCGAAGGAGTAATCCAATATGCGCAACTACGAGGCTGTGGTCATCGTCGACCCGAGGCTGGAAGAAGCAGACATTCAGCAGGCGGTCGATAAGCTAACCAAGGTCATTCAGACCCGAGGTGAGGTGGCCAAGATCGATCAGTGGGGCCGGCGTCGTTTGGCCTACGAGATCAACCACCTCAAAGAAGGTCACTACTTCGTCGCATCCTTCAAGGCGGAAGCAGACCTCATCGCTGACCTCGACCGCACCATGAGAATCGGGGAGGAGTACATCCGGCACAAGATCGTCCGGGTCCCCTAGATGGAAGGGTCAGCCCTTCAGGAGGTGTGCGGTGTCGAATAACGTGACGGTGGTCGGCAATCTGACCAGAGAGCCGGAACTCAGGTACACGCCCTCGGGTGCAGCAGTCGTCAAGTTCGGTATGGCGGTCAACCGCTCCTACAACAACCGCAACGGCGACAAGGTCGAACAAACAGATTTTTTTGATGTAACGGCTTGGCGGGAACTCGGCGAAAACGTGGCCGAATCACTGTCGGTCGGCAGCAGGGTCATCGTCACCGGACGACTCCAGCAAGATCGCTGGGAGAACGACGGCGGCGAGAAGCGCTCCAAAATCTACATTGTGGCGGACGAGATAGGGCCTTCGCTGCGTTGGGCGACGGCATCCATAACCAAAACTACCCGTGGAGGCCCCGGCGACTGGCAGTCGCCGGGTGCCCCGGGCGACATTGAACAGGAGGCACCAACTGGGGCGTAGAGACTCCCGGAGCTCCAACTCCGATTCCAAGGGAGCTAAAGGCGACAAGAAGTCCGGTCGACCGCAGCGGAAGAAGGTTTGTCACTTCTGCAAGGAAAAGATCACCTACATCGACTTCAAAGACGTCGCAACGATTCGTAAGTTCGTTTCCGACCGGGGCAAGATTCGTGCCCGCCGGGTGACGGGCACCTGTGTCCGCCATCAGCATGAGGTGGCTTCGGCCATCAAGAATGCTCGTGAGGTGGCGTTGTTGCCTTACGTGGTCCGATGAAAATCATCCTGAGCCAGGACATGAAGAACCTGGGACACAAGGGTGACGTCGTCGACGTGAAGGATGGATACGCGCGGAACTTCCTGCTGCCCACCAGCCGAGCTTTCCGGGCGTCCAAGGGTGCCCTCAAGCAGGCGGAGACCATGCAGCGAGCCCGGGCGGCCCAAGAGGCCAAGGATCGTGCGCAGTGGACGGCGCTCGCTTCCCGTATTGGCGGAGTCAGGTTGGTTACCAAAGCTGTTGCCGGGGCCGAAGGCCAGTTGTTCGGCAGCGTGACCACGTCGGACATCGCGGAATTGCTGACGGCCCAGTTGGGTGAAGAGATCGATCGTCGCAAGGTGATCCTTCCCGACCCCATCAAGTCGGTCGGATCGCACACTTACAAGGTGCACCTGCACGCCGAGGTGACCGCGGAAGGCAGCATCGACGTCCAGGCGGACGGCGCAGCCCCCGCCTTCGACGCCGAAGCCTAAACCGCACCCAACACCCGAATCACACCGCCTTTGCGGGCGCCTTTTGGCGCGCCCGAAACGGGTCTGGCGAAGTCTTCGAAGTTTGTTCCCACCCTACAAAGAATGCGTTGAGAAGCCGGGCTTACCCGGTTATCCTGCTGGGACCCAAGATCTTGTGGTAGATGTCGCCGTACCCCCCATATGTTGGGGATAAATAAGGGAGTTTGCTGTTGGCAACCTGTGGATTGATGGTTTCATCTGTGGATAACGCGCCTAGATGCCTGGGGATTAACTTTCCCCAAATCCGCCGGATCAGCTCAAACTCCGTCATAATCGAACAGATGTTCGGTAGAGTTTGATGGCAGTACGTCTGAGTGGTCAAACAGGTAGAGCGGATGTGGCCAGCGAGTTCCGCGGCCACGTTCCCCCCTACAACCTTGAAGCCGAAGAGTCGGTCCTCGGCGCCTGCCTGATCTCCCGTGAGGCGGTGGCGAGCGTCCTGGAAATCGTCAAGGCCGACGACTTCTACAAGCCGGCGCACGTTGAGATCTTCAACGCCATGTTGGAGCTGTACGGGCGGGGCGACCCGATCGATTTCGTAACGCTGACCGAACTGCTGCGGCGCAGGGAGTCGCTCGAATCGGTGGGCGGGAAGTCGTACGTCTACACCCTGGTCGAAACCGTCCCCACCGCCAGTTCGGCTGCGTTTTACGCCCGGATCGTTGAAGAGAATGCGTTGCTGCGCCGGTTGATCACCGCGGCGCACGACATCTCAGAGCTGGGCTACTCGGTCCCCGAGGACGTCGAAAAAGCCATCGACTCGGCGGAAGCGATGATCTTTCAGGTTTCGCAGAGACGAGATGTCCAGGACTTCCAGCCCCTCAAGGATCTGCTGACCGAGGGGATGCAGATCGTCGAGAAGCTCTACGAGCAGGGGACCTCGATCACCGGGCTGCCCACCGGCTTCACCGAACTGGACAACATCACCGCCGGCTTTCAGCCCTCCAACCTGAT
>JAJCYE010000012.1 GCA_029263075.1 Actinomycetes bacterium | reverse complement strand
CCGTCTTTGCCGTCCTTGTCCTGCTTGGTGCGGGGCATCGGATGGCTGGCGCGGCGGTCGGTGGAGTAGAAGCCCGACCCCTTAAATTGGATGCCGACCGGAAAGATCACCTTGCGCAGTTTGCCGGCGCAAATCTCGCAGGTGGTTAAGGAGTCCTCGGTGAAGGACTGGACGACCTCTTTGCGGTCGCCGCACTCGGTACAAAGGTATTCGTAGGTTGGCAAGAGATATTCCTGTTTCTAAGAGTTTGAGCTGCCGTTCAATAGTATGTCAGAGCCTCGTACGGGCCAGGAGACGTACTCTGGTTCGAGCGTCGGCTGCCGTACCACTGCCTAGGAGTCGAAATAACTTTGACCAAATCGAAGTTTCACGACCGGTAGGGGACTCCATCATGCCAGCCCCCGACCCATCGATCGAGTTGAAACGGCTTGCCGACGAGGCCGAAGCCATCGCGTCCGGCCTCTGCGACCGGGAGTTCGATGCCGGCGCCACCGGCGACCTGGGGCGCCTGGCGGGCGCCCTGGCCCGGATTTCAGCCACCATGAAGACACAAGCCGTTCAACTCCGCGAGTCCAATGAGGCTCTGGCCCGGGCCCACACCCGCTTCGGCGAGGCCCTTCGCGCCACCCACGACCTGGACCGCATGCTGGAGATCGCACTGGAAACCGGAATGGAGACCATTGGGGCCCGCGGCGGCATGCTCATGCTCCGCAAGGGCTCGGGAACTTTAATGACGGGCGTCACCCGGAACCTGGAGTCCCCGGGATTCAAACTGGAGGTGGGGCAGGGCATCTCCGGCCACGTCGCCTCCACCGGCCTGCCCATCCTGTTGCCCGGCTCGGCGGACCAGCCGGAGCGCCACGAAAACGAGCCCGAAGTGTCGACCCAACTCTCGGTGCCGCTCATTTCCCACGACCGAGTGCTCGCAGTCCTGAACTTCTACGACAAGTCGGACGGACTGTTTACCGAGGCGGACCTGAGGACGATCCTGTCGCTCACCGACCAGGCCGGGGTGGCAATCGAAAACGTCCTGCTTCACCAGGAGGCAGAACGGATGGCGATCATGGACGGGAAAACCGGCATTTGGAACCACCGCTGGTTCCAGATCCAGTTCGCCCGGGAAATCGACCGGGCACAACGGTTCGGCCGGCCGTTCTCATTGATCATCCTGGACATCGACGACTTCCGGCTTTTCAACAACACCTACGGGCACCAAATCGGTGACTTCGTCCTTATCGAACTGGCACGGCGGGTGAAGTCGGCCATTCGCGACGTCGACATGTTCGCCAGATACGGGGGCGAGGAGTTCGAACTTCTGCTCTCCGAAACCGACGAGGCCGGCGGACTCAACGCCGCCGAGAAGTTGCGTCAGATCATTGCCGCCACGCCGTTCGAGTCCGAGATGACCCCCGAGCCGTTGAACGTCCAGGTCTCCGCCGGGGTCGCTTCCTACCCGTCGGGAGGCACCGACTTCCGCTCGATCTTCCAGGCCGCCGACCTTGCCCTTTTGCAAGCCAAGGCGCAAGGCAAGAACCAAGTCGTCGCCCATCAGCCAAATCAATAAGCGGGTACGATCAGAGTATGCCCGTCCAGACAGCCATCATCCCTGCGGCCGGAATGGGTACCAGATTCCTCCCCGCTTCCAAGTCGGTTCCCAAAGAACTGGTCACCGTGGTGGACCGACCGGTTATCCAGTACGCAGTTGAGGAGTTGGTGCGCGCCGGCATCACCAACATCTGCATCGTCATCTCCGAAGGCAAAGAGGCGGTCACCCAGCACTTCGCCCCCAACGCCAAGCTGGAAGCCATCCTCATCGAGAAGGCCAAACACGAACTCCTGGCGGAGATGCAAAAACTCAGCAATCTCGCCGACATCAGTTCGGTAAACCAGGACCAACCGCTGGGCCTCGGCCACGCCGTGTGGGTGGCCCGGGAACACATCGGCGACGACCCGTTCGTCGTCCTGCTTCCGGATGAGTTGCTGGACCCGGCCGACAACTTCATCGCCGAGATGATCCAGACCTACCAGGACACCGGCTCCAGCGTGGTCGCGGTCGACGAGGTTCCCCACGAGACCATCGGCAGCTACGGGTCGATCGACCCGGAACCCTCGGATAACGATGCGATGCGGGTCAGGGCCCTTGTCGAAAAACCCGACCCAGCAGTTGCCCCGTCCGACCTGGCCCTCATTGGTCGTTACGTGCTCGACCCTAAGGTCATGCAAATCCTGGAGCACACCACGCCCGGCGCCGGGGGCGAAATTCAGCTCACGGATGCGCTCGAGATCCTGGCCGGTGAAGGCCGGCTGATGGCGCAGCGCTACCGCGGTCGCCGCTGGGATGCCGGCACCAAAAAAGGCTACCTCCAGGCCACCTTGGCCCTGGCTTTCCAGCACCCCGAATTGGGGGGCGATTTCCGCTCCTACCTGGCCGGCCTGGGAGGGCCCTCAACCAATGCCTGAACCGCAAGCCAAACTCTCCCACGTCGACTCCGAAGGCCAGGCGGCCATGGTCGATGTGTCGGCCAAAACCGCCACGGTCCGGGAGGCGACGGCGACGGCATTCGTTGCCATGAACCCCGAGACGGTAGCGATCGTAAGGGGCGGAGGCCTCAAAAAGGGCGATGAAACCGCGGTCCTGGGAGTTGCCCGGGTGGCCGGGATCATGGCGGCCAAAAAGACCTCCGAGCTCATTCCCCTCTGTCATCCGCTGGCCATTACCGGGATCAAGGTGGAACTGACGCTGGAGGATGCAGGCGTCCGGATACTCTCCGAGGTCAAAACCGCCGACCGGACCGGCGTGGAGATGGAGGCCCTGACCGCCGCCGCGGTGGCGGCCCTGACCGTCTACGACATGTGTAAAGCCGTCGACAAGGGCATCCGCATCGAGAACGTGGAACTGGCAAACAAGGTTGGCGGCAAAAGCGGGGGCTGGACCCGCTCGTAGCCCCCTACTCCGGCTTCGGCCGCTTAAAGTAGGCCACCACCCCGCCGACGTCGGGCGGACTGAACATCGTAACCAACTCCCAGCCGTCATCGCCCCAGTTGTCCAGGATCTCCTTCGCCACATGGGGGATAACAGGCACCGACGCGTACTCCCACTTCGTCATTGAAAAGTCCTTTCTTGCTGCTCAGACGATCAAGGGAGGACCCTCGTCGATCTCGGTTTCGTAGGTCGTCTCCGGAACGTACAACCAAAACCCTTTGCGCTCCGGAACTACCGCACTGATCATCGCGCGGTCGGGACCCGATGAGTCGCCGGGCACGGTGGCCGCACCCCTGCGGACCAACTCATCAATGATGTCCTGGGTCGGGTGTCCCTCGATCTCCATGCGCCCTCCAAAGTCTCAGCCCGCCCGGCCGACGATCCAATCGAGCAGGAGGCGGGTGCCGTATCCGGTGGCCCCGGCAGGCAGGTAGTGATCGGGTTTATCTTCCCAGGCGGGGCCGGCGATATCCAGGTGGGCCCACGAGGTGTCGCCGACGAAGTCCCTGAGGAAAAGGCCCGCCGTGATGGCGCCGCCGCGGCGGGTGCCCGAGATGTTTTTGATGTCGGCGACACTGCTGGACATCAACTTGCGGTAGTCGTGGACCAGCGGCATCGCCCAGAGAGGCTCGCCGGTTCGTTCGGACGACGCCAGGAGTTCATTCTGCAATTCCGGGCGGTTGGATAGAACCCCGGCCACTCTCCCACCGAGGGCAACCGCCATGGCGCCGGTCAGGGTAGCGATGTCGACCATCGCATCGGGCTTCTGCTCGGCCATCCACGCCAGGGCGTCGGCTAGGACCAGCCGGCCCTCGGCGTCGGTGTTGAGGACCTCTGAGGTGCGGCCACCGTAGTGGCGGATCACGTCGCCCGGCTTCACGGCGTCCCCGCCCGGCATGTTCTCGGCCAGCGCAACGGCCGCCACCACCTTGATCTTCGGGCCCAACGCCGGCAGGGCGGTCATCGCCGCAATGACTGCGGCGCCCCCGGAGCAGTCCATCTTCATGGTCTCCATGCCCTCGCCGGATTTGATCGACAGACCGCCTGAGTCGAAGGTGATCCCTTTCCCCACGAGCCCGACGAACCCCTTGGCCCCCTTGGGTTCGTAGGTGAGAAGCAACAACCGGGGGGGCGAGGTGCTGCCCCGGCCCACGGTGAGAATCCCGTCCATGCCCTCTTTGGCCAGGGCCGGCTCGTCGAGGATTTTCACCTTGAGGCCCGCGGCGACCGCCCGCTCCTTGGACTGCTCGGCCACCACCTGAGGCCCCCGGCCGCTGGGCGGCTCGTTGACCAGGTCGCGGGCCCAGATTGTCGCTTCGGCGTAAATCTTGGCCTGATCGATCTCCTCCTTAGAGGCGCCGGTGACACTCACCTGGTTGGAAGCCCCGGGTTTGGCCGACAGGTAGCGGGTGAACGCGTAGGAGCCGAGGAGAAATCCCTCTGCCACCGCCCGGCCCGCGCCTTCGATACCCTCGCCGATGTCCAGGACCACCGATCCGAAACCGCGGGCGTGACGGGCCGCAACCCCTGCCGCCCGGCGCAGGGTCTCGGCGTTGACCTTGTCGGCCGCCCCCAAGCCCACCACCATGACCGCGGTTGCGGCGATCTTGCCGAAGCTCGGCATGGTGGTCACTTGGCCCTGATTGCCGTCGAACACGCCCGACCCGTCCGCCGTGCCGGCCCGTGCAAGGTGGGTCCGGAACGTCTGATCGTCCAGCGCGGCGGCCACTGCGGCCGCAGAGACACCGAGCCTGGTGCCCTTGGTGGCGGCGATCACAACCAGATCTGCCTTGGATTCGATTGCTGAGGTGGTCCCCGACTTGATGGTAGGCATAACGTCCCCGTTCGATGATTGAAGGTGAATCGAGTCTATCCCGGCCCCGATTTGGTGAGCCCCGGGGCGAAATTCGGAGCCGATCGAAGATTGTTTCGCGAAGTAGAAAAGTTTGTTCCCGCTCTGGCTGCCGAGTACTTCCGTAACCCGGCACCGGATTGATAAGGTTCGTCAGCGCTTCCCCGCAGGGCCCCTTCCTCGCCACTTCCCCCTGGCGAAAGGCACCACATGCGGCACCGGCGCACTCCCCCAAAACGGCTCCCCGCCGCCAAAACCGGCCCGCCCTTGGCGGCGGATCCCCGAATTTGCCATGTGCTTGGCAGGCCTAAATTACACAGATGTAATTTATTCTTCACTCAAAACACAAGAATCGCCATCCAAATCCGTCAACCACAACATGTGCAGTGTTATTTTCCCGCTGTTCGCAGATGTTGTGTGCTAGCACGGACTGAGGTTGCGCCATGACCGGGGTACTCGTAGCTCTGCTTGCCGTTCTCTGGGCCATAGTTCTCCTGCCCGTTTTACTTAGAGCAAAAGAAAATTCATCGGTATCCATGACTGTTGGAACCTTCAGCCGGAGCATGCGCGCCCTGAGTTCCAACCACGAGGCCCCCAGCATGGGCGGACGATGGGTACTGACCCCCCGATCGCCGGTGGACGAGTCGGTCACCGCCACCAGCGACACCATCTTTCGGCGCCGCCGCATCTTCTGCGGGATGCTCGCCGCCCTTGTCTTTTGTCTCCCCAGCGGCCTCGTCCCCGGACTCCGGTTCCTGTTGTGGGTAGCGGCTGCGCTGGCCGTCGGGCTCGCCGGATTCACCTTGTTTTTGATCAGCGAGAAGAACCACAAGCGCTACCGGCCGGCGGTTGGCCGGCGGCGTCCGGAGCAGCCCCGCTTCGGGGTTGACGACATTCCTTCGGTTCTGCGGGAAGAGCCCACCCCCCCGATACGGGTACTGCACAACGGCATCCGTCCGGTCTACCTGATCGAGGATGAAGTTCTGGCCGACGACGACGGCCTGAGCGAACTGGGCTGGGCGCAGGCAGGGCACTACTAGCCACCGGGCTCCCCGGCTGGTCATACACTGCGTTTATGGACCTCGAACCGATCCGCGACCGTTTGCGAGCCGACCTTGACGCCAAGAACGAGTCGCGGGAGCAGGGGCTGCCCCTATGCCGGAAGGTGATCAGGCTGTCGGCCAACTCCATCCGGGCAACCCACCGCGGCGATGAGGAGGAGGCAGGGAGGCTCCTGGCCGAAGGCCGCAAGTTGCTGGATCGGGCTTCGGCAGCCATGGCCCCCCACCCCGATATCCTCCACGCCGGCTTCTACCACGACTCATCCAAGGAGTACGCCGAAGCCCGCCTGACCCGGGCGCTGGTTTTCAACCAAAAGTTGCCCGTCCCCGAGGATGTGGGGGTGGAGGCGGCGGCCTACCTCAACGGCCTGGGCGAGGCCATCGGTGAGGCCCGCCGCCACATGCTCGATTTGTTGCGCCGGGGAGAGTTGGAGCGATCCGAATCCCTGATGAACTCGATGGACGAGATCTATTACCTGCTCACCACCATGGACTACCCCGACGCCATGACCGGGGGGCTGCGGCGGACCACCGACGTCGCCCGCTCCATCATCGAAAGAACCCGGGGGGACCTGACCACAACCATCATCCAGCAGGGGCTGAAAAACGCCCTTGAAGAAACCCGGAGCAACCCCGCCTAACCGCCCGCTACAATTGCGCTTGAGGGGCCGTAGCTCAGTTGGTAGAGCGCTGCGTTCGCAATGCAGAGGTCAGGGGTTCGAATCCCCTCGGCTCCACTACTGTCGTGTCGCGAGACATCGCGGACACATGTCGCGAGTCATCGTGGACACTCTAGATCCTTCCCCTGGTAATCACGGGTGGGATCTAGGGTGAGATGCCTCAACAATTCGCCGTTCTCATCCAGTACTCGAACGTCCAGCCCGGCG
>JAJCYE010000011.1 GCA_029263075.1 Actinomycetes bacterium | reverse complement strand
AAGATGCAACCGCGGGTGAACCACCGCTCCTCGTGGATCTCGATCCGGTCGCAGTACTCCCGCTTGGCGCCGGTGGCCAGGGTACGAAGGCGCCCGCACGCCTGCTCGGGGCCCATGCGGTGGGGGACTTGGATGCTGAACCGGGTCGCCATTCGGGGATCCTACTGATTGGGATGGGCGGTCACCGGGGATAACCACGGTGCAGCCGATAGAAAGGACCAACAGTGGCCGAGCCATTGACCGACCCGATAGAAGGACCGGACGAACCAGCCCGCCAGAAGACCTTGGGGGAGCAACCCGTCAGCGACGCCGACATCGCCAAAATCCACGAGGACATCAAAGAGGTGAACGAAGACCTGGACCGGCTAAAGGCCGAAGGCGACCGGGTGTTCGGGGATCGGTGAGGGGTTAGTCGAAGTCGAAGATCATCGACGGGCCGCGATCCTGCTCCGCAATCTGGGTTTCGACCCTGACCAGGCCCGCCCGCACCGTCTGGCTGTAGGCGTCCAGTCCCAGGACGTGGCACGCCGCGGCGCCCTCCTCGGCATGGTGCGAGGCCCGCTTGAAATCTCCCATGCGCCGGTAGTCGTCGGCCAGGTTCAGGTGTAGGGACGGCAGGAACGCCTGTACGCCGGCCGCGTAGGGGGTGGTCTCGATAGGCTTTCCTGCCAAAGTCTGCGCGGCCTCAAGCGCCAGCAGGTCCCACTTGAGTTCCTCATCCAACTCCTGCTCGGTGTCGGCGAGATAGTGGGCGGTAACCGAACGGTGGTAGGCGTTCTCGGGGCCCAGTTCGTCCCAAAGCTCCAGGAGCAGTCGCCGGCCTTCGTCAATCTCCGACCGGCAGTAAAGTCGGAAGGCGTCTTTGATTCTGGTGATCATCTGGTCCTGCTGCGCCACCGGGGTCCCTTCGTCGCTTGGTTAGATGAATACCACGTACCGGCCAATAGAGCCGCCGGACGGAAATAATTTACCGAAAGGTACAGTTGTAGGAACCATGGAACTCGCTAACTGGATGTGTCCCGACTGTTTTGTCGTGCTGGAAGCCTTCGACGAAGGCCAGACGGAGGAGTGCCCCCGTTGCTTCAAGGCGATGGAACCAGCGGAGGCCGTGGCCGGCGACACCTGAGGACCGGGAGACTCAGGGGTCCCTGGGACAATGCAATTGAAGTGCTAGTCAGTACTCGCGTTCGATGTGGGACGTTGCCGGGCCGATAACCGCTAGCAGTTTCTGCAGCGCCATCGCCTTCATCAGATTGCCCTTCAGCTTGATCTTGCCCTCCATAAACGCGACCTGGGGTTTCAATTCGCCCTTGTCGAGCATCACCGCGGTGTCGTAATCCTGGGTGATGGTGACGTCGGGGTCCTCAATGTCGCCGGGGCCCACGCTGATGACACCCTTCACGATGCTTATAAAACTCTTCTTGTCGCCCAGTTCGGGGAAGTCGGTGGTCGTGACCTGCAGGGCGACGGTGTGGCCCTTGGCCGCCTTGGCCACGTCCTCGTCGTTTTGGAGGGCCTCGTTGGCGGCGGCGAAGTACTCTTCGGACTGAAACTTGACGACCACTTTATGAGCTCCTTTTAGTTCCCAGTTCCGCCCGGCGGAGCGCTGCATGGGCCGGTTCGGCTAAATTTCCCGGTCCTGCCAGGATAGTTCATGGCGGAAACCTAAACCGCGGACGCTGCGACCGGCCTCACCTTAGAGTAGGGGAATGGTTCGCAAAGAAAGATCCCGTGATGACTCCGCCGTTGCCGGGCCGGCAAAGATTATCGGCCGGGTGGCCGGCGGTGTCGGCGGCATAGTCCTGGCCACGGTGGCGGTAACCCTGCTGGTCATAGCGCTGGGGAACGTAACCGGTGCCTGGCGCATCGGCGTTGCCGTTTTGATGGGCCTGGGTATCGCCAAGTTGGGGATCGGGTACTTCACCTACCTGACAAACCCCCCGCCCCCGGACCTCCCCCCGATGAAAGTCGACCCCGAACTGCGCCTCAGTTACGTGTGCGAGATGTGCGGTCTTGAGTTGGCGGTGGTGGCGGTGGCCAAAGAGCGCCCGCCCAAACACTGCGGCGAGGCGATGGTGCTGGTCAAACGGGAAGGGTAGCCCTCAGCGCCACTGGGTAGCGATGCCAAAAGCCACCGCGATCATCCCGAGCCCGGCCCCGAGGAACCAGTTGCTGTCCAGTACCGGGTACGAGGTGCTGAATAGGTAGCGGGCCATGATCGTCAGGAACCCGACTCCGATAAGGGCGAAGAACGCGTACGGGATCCACTTGGGCGAAGGCTTGGGCTTGGGCTTGGGTGGCGGCACGTAGCGGTTTCGCTTCGACTTTGACTTCGGCATCGGACTCCTCGGATTCTCGGACTATGACTTTTCCGGCATTCTATCGACTGCGGGTTGCTCGCCCGGACCGATTGGGGGCGAATCCCCCGGTGGTGCTAGGCTGAACACCCTATGGCTCTTCGTGCAATCGGCCGCGGCTTTATCGGGCTCGGCACTCTTATCCTGCTCTTCTTGGTGTACCAGTTGATCGGCACCAACTTCTTGACCGGCCGGACCCAAAAGGCGCTGGCATCCGAGATCAAAGAACAGTGGGAAGTAGCGCCCGACGAGAAGCCCGTTCTGGGCGAAGGAATGGCCCTGCTCAAGATCCCGAAGATCGGCGTTGACGCCGTGGTGGTCGAGGGAGTCGAAGTCGAAGACCTTAAGAAGGGGCCCGGACACTACCCGGACACTGCCCTGCCCGGTCAACTCGGCAACCTGGTCATCTCCGGCCACCGCACTACCTACGGAGCCCCCTTTTACCGGTTGGACGAGTTGAAGGAGGGGGACGAGATCGTGGTGTTCGATGCCAACGGGCCTTACTCCTACCGCGTCACCGAGACCAAAATTGTGCTCCCGACCGAAATCGGCGTAATCGCTCCCTCGTCGGACGCACGGCTCACTCTCACGACCTGCCACCCGAGATTCTCCGCGGCAAAACGACTGGTCGTTATAGCCCAACTACAGGGGACCCCGACCGGGCTTCAGACCACCGACCCCGGCGTCGGCGTCCTACCCGAGTCTTAACAGGAATAGGATAAATACATGGCTGGAGGCGGTAAAAAGGCGTTGACCTGGGTGCTGATCATCGTGATCGGGCTCCCCATCCTTTTCTACTTGTTCGAGGTAGTGGTACCCAAGCTGCTCCCCGCAAACTTCTAGAGCGGACCGGACCGGGGCGTTATGCGAGTCCTGCTGATCGACAACTTCGACTCGTTCACCTTCAATTTGGCCCAATACCTGGGTTCGTTGGGGGCTGAACCGGTGGTCGTACGCAACGATGCATCTGTCGACGACCTGGTTGCCGTGGGTGCCGACGCCGTCGTGATCTCACCGGGTCCCGGCCACCCCCGGGACGCCGGATGTTGCGTCGACGCCATCCATACCTTCGCCGCCCTGGGTGTTCCTTTGCTGGGGGTCTGCCTCGGGCACCAAGCGATCGGCCTGGCGTACGGCGGGGACGTGGTCCGGGCCGAAGCGCTCATGCACGGGAAGACCTCGCAGATCCATCACGCGTCCAACGGTGTTTTTGCCGGCCTCGACAACCCGTTCACCGCCACCAGATACCACTCGCTTGTGATCCGGCCCGAGTCCTTGCCCGGGTGCCTTGAGGTCACGGCCCGGACCGCCGACGGGGTCATTATGGGCGTGCGCCACAAAGAGTTCGCCCAACAGGGCGTCCAGTTTCACCCTGAATCGATAATGACTCCGGCGGGCATGAACCTGCTGAGCAACTTCCTGGAAGTGGCGCCGGCGCCGGCTAGGTAATCCGGATCCGAACCGTGTCCCCGCTACACGCCGCCTCGCCCGGTGCCGGGTCCTGGGCGTTGACCGTGTCGAAGACCGGAACCACCAGTGCGTTTTGTACGTCCACCTTGAAGCCCGCTTTTTGAAGGGCGTCCTGCGCGTTGGCGGTTGGCTGACCGACCACGTTGGGAACCGCCGCAAACGCATTGACCGTAAGGGTCACCTCGGTGTTGTCCGCAACCTCCTCGCCCGATCCTGGTTCCTGCGCGGTGACCCTCCCCTGTGCTTTGGTGTTGTCGCATCCGGCTTGGGTCTTGGCGGTGAGCCCGGCTTCGCTAAGCGCGCTGGTGGCCGCGTCCTCGGTCATGCCGGTTACATCGGGGACCGGGACCAGATTTTTGCCGGTGCTGATGACGAACCCGACCGGCTCACCCTTTTCGATCCTTCCCGAAGCGGGGGTTTGGCTGATTATTTTGCCCTCGGGGACGGTGTCGCTGGGTTCTCTGGCCACGTTGCCCGGGACAAGCCCGGCCCCGGCGAGCAGTTCTTCTGCCTCTTGGCGGCTCAGGCCGGCCAGGCTGGGAACGTCGACCTCCTCGGGCCCCTCTGAGATAACCAGCGCCACCTCGGCGCCGTCGACGACCTTTCGGCCGCCCTCTGGGTCCTGTGAGATCACCGAAAGCGCCGGAAGGTCCGAACTCGCCTGGCGGCGCCCCACCCGGGACCGTAGGCCGGCCGCGCCGAGTATTTGTTGGGCCTCCTCGAGGGTCTTGCCCGTAACCGTGGGAACCGTTACATCCGCGGCCGAAGTTTGCATAAACAAGAAGTAGGTGATGCCGACAACGCCGACGGCGACCAGCAGGGCTAGGGCGACCAGGCCCTTGGCCAGGCCGCGAGCGGCCGGAGCCCGGCGGGGAGGCGGACCAGACGCAAGGACGCTCGTCGGCTCGGGCGCGGCGTAGTAGTAGTCGGGACGGTCCGCGGTGGCGGGGGGAGCGCCCATCATGGCGGTCCGCTCAGAAGAACTCATGACGGGAGTGGCTTCGACCTGCTCGCCCAGTAGGACCCTCTCCAGGTCCAAAGCCATCTCGGCCGCGGTCTGGTACCGGTTGTCCGGATTCTTAGAGATTGCCTTCATGACCACCGCCTCAAGGGCGGGCGGGATGTCCTCGGCGAGTGCCCGCGGGGGAGTGGGGTCCTCGGTGACGTGTTTGTAGGCGACCGCGACGGGCGATTCGCCTTTGAAGGGGACCGAGCCGGTCAACATCTCGTAGAGGACAATCCCCACGCTGTAGACGTCGGAGCGGGCATCCACCGGCTTTCCCTGTGCCTGCTCCGGCGAGAAGTAGCTGGCCGTGCCGATCACCATCCCGGTCTGGGTG
>JAJCYE010000010.1 GCA_029263075.1 Actinomycetes bacterium | reverse complement strand
CGAGCATGACCCGAGCGGGAAGCTAGATCCGCGAGGCGCGCAAGGCAGTAGAAGTAGCGTCCCAACGTGGATTATGGGAATCGTCTTCGTTCTTGCTGTGGTTTCCGCCGTCGCCATCCTTTCTATACGGCGTTCGCGCCTAAAACGGGGGTAGTTTCCGAGAGCCAGCCCCCCGGGGAGGCTTCGGCTTCGTATCGACGAGAGACATCACTACCCTGATTTGCTCGCACAGGCTATCCAGGATTGCGGCGATACTGGCGTGGCGCTGACCCAGCAGCTTGATCGCCAGCGTGTGCTGCCACCTCGCAAGAGCGCTTGGCAATCGGTCATCGTGACGGCGGCGAGGAATCACAAAGGTTATTCGGGAGGGTCTACGCAAGGCCCGCTTCCACCGATGGAAATATGATCGGTTTCTTCATTGATCGTCAGGCTAAACCGAAAGCCATCGTCGGAGACTGCGAATCGCTCAAATAAGCGGGGACTATCCAGGACGGTTATCGCCATGCCCTTTGCCCGCCACGTCTCCGTCGCATTCTCTGCGAAGGTTTCGCTGTCGATCCCCAAAGTGGCGTAAGGAAACGAGTAGCTAAAATCGGGGCTGACTTGGGTGGTCGGGCCGACTAGGTCGTCGGTGCAAGGATCACTACCGAACCCTAGGGGCTCCGGTCGCTCCTTGTCGTCCAGGCCTGCATCGAGCGCCTCGTTGACGAGGCGCACAACGGTGTCGCTCGCCTCGTCATAATCCATGCCACCTCCGAAGACCGCCTGACATCCGGCAATCGTGCTTACGGTGAGGATCACGATGAGGGCATACCTAGTCGTTTGGTTCCTCCTTGATCATGTCGTAATGACCAGTGAGCAGCCAGGCCATGTTCCTGAGCCCTCGTGACCTTCGGTTGTAATAGTCACCGTGCCCGCTTTGGCCCCCATCCAGAGGAATGAATTCGGCACCAAAATCTGATTCCATCGGATCGTGGCCAAGGGCTGGGGGGACGAATCGGATGGGGTCGTCGGGAGTACGGCCTGCCCAAATTCCTCGATTGATGCTGGTGAGTTCGCTGCCGTAGAGAACGCCGCCGCCGGGACTGCCGAGAAGCGCGAGGTCATCGATATCCATACCTCGTTTCGTCGCCATGCCCGCCACCACGCTTCCATAGCTATGGGCAAATCCACTGATGTGGGGATCGCGGAAGGAACGGGCTGCGTATCCGGGGCGAATCCCAGGATCCGCGTGAGAAGCCCGCACGCCGTCGATGAACTTTTGCAGCCGTGGAGCACCCTCCTTGGCCTCCGCCATGTTCGTTGCATCCAGTAGCCCATTGGGTGCGTCATACCCGAGCCACATAATTGCCGAAGTGCGTCTCATGGCGTTGGTGTCCTCGTTATCGGCCACTCGTGATCGAAGGGCAGCCGCATCCCCCATGGGGTTGTCGACGTCGAGTAGCGAGTTGTTGATGCCGGGGACGACGACCCCTATATGTTCCGCGACGGTTGGATTACCAAAGGCAACTACGGCTTGTCCATCGCCGAACCCTGCATTGGTATCCAACTCCAGCAAATATACGGCGGGAGGATCCAGCCGGTTGCGTGGATCCTCGGCAATCTCAACTAACTGCTTCTGAAGGTGCTTGGCTCCCGCCAGTTCCCGGCTCAAGGCGGTTAGCCTTCGGTGCCATGGGGTCGGGCCTATCAAACCTTCGTAATATCTCCCCAGCTTGGGAGCCACCTTCGTAAGCCACGATCGGTGGTCAAGCAGCGATCGGGCTTCCGGGAACCCCCTCAACAACTTGTCCCTCGTGCGCTTCATGGCCTCCAGTTCTTCGATTCTCCTGGTAAGCGCCAGTTGATTTGCCTGGTCCCTCGCATCGACCGGCACGCCGACCAAGTGGCCAATTTCCACCGGGTACCGGTCGATCAGGGCCCTCCGATCGGCCGCAGGCAAGCCGTTCCACCAACGCTTGACCAGCTTGGGGGCGTTGAACAGCGGCAACCCGGTTCGGGGATCGAACCGCGGGCCATCGCCGGCGCCTCCCTCGCCGGTGAAATCGTCCCTGAAGAACCTTGAGACGAGCGGCGGACCTCTTCGGGTCGGCGTCCCAGAGGGACTAATCCGCACTTGCTCCGGAGGAGGCCGGGAGATTGGCGCGATCCCCGGACGGTGAATCGGCGAAATCGGTGCGAGGTCGGGAGCCGTTCCGGGGCCGAACGGGACGAAGCCGACATTCGGATCGAACGGCGCCAAGTTCTGTGGGGCGATGCCGACGCCAGACTCCGGCAGGGTGAAGGCTCTTGTCAGCCTGGACCCGGCAGGCGCCGCCGACCCCTGGATTTTCTCTAGGCCGATCAGGTCGGTGATGTCCTCGAAGTCGCCGAGCAGCATGAGTGGGTCAATGTATTCGCCGTCGATCAGGGCTCCGAAATGCAGCAGGGGATCGCTGTTGTAATGGCCCATGCCGCTGGTGCCGATGATCGTTCCCCGGCCCACCGCCTGCCCCCTGGCTACGGCGACACCGCCCAATGAGTAGGTGGTCTTGACCCCGTCGTCGTGGGTGATCGATACGTAGGGGCCCTCGGGTGTCGAGCCTGCAAAGGAAACCATCCCGGCGGCGGAAGCCCTAACCGCAGTGCCATCGGGCACCGAATAGTCGATCCCCCGGTGCCCGCCCGCCGCAAACTTGCCGTTGGAGAGGTCAAACCCACGCGAGACAACCGCATCGACCGGCGCCACGAATTTTGGAGAGGCCAGAACCGCTACCGGCGGACAGAAAACGACGAATACCGCCGTCAGCGCCACGAAAGCTAAGAGTTTGTGAAGTCCCCGCACGACTATCCCCGCAAATCAGGGGAAGTGTTCGAGCCTGTGGGGAAGCGTCGGAACGAGTCTGATCTTAGCAACGCAAGGCCCCAGGAGAAAAGACCTAATTCGGTGACCTCGAATACTTCTTTATGAATTCGGAGTTCAGCCCGTCTCTGTCCGCAAGACCCGCATGCAGATAGCCGCCTACTGCACGGTGACCGACCGAGCGAGCACACAGCCACCACGAGCAGGACGTTCGTGATCGGTAGCTACCGCAGTCTGTGCGCGCTGGTCGAGCGGTACGTCTACCAGGCTGGCGTCGCGAGCAGCCTGTGCGCCAAACTGCCGCCAGACTGAGGCGGCCGCCGGGCCGAGCTGTCGCTGCGGCGCACATCACGAAACGGGTTCAAGAACGAGGTGGCAGAGCAATCGGGCGAGGCAATGATTGCACGGGACGCGGGGACGCCGACCCTCCTGTTGGGCAAGCTGTACCGGGCGGGGACCGGAACCAGGAGGTCGAATTGAAGCCAGCCCCCCGGATCCCGGTTTACTTGTTGCGAGCGGGTGGTTTAGCCGGTTCTCAGCTTCTCGGCCGCCCTCCGGGTGCCCCCCATCCCGGTTGGTGATATCCGGAAGACGACGTTACTGGCGCCTGCCCGCCTGCCTCCGATGTTAAAGCGAACCCGGGGGGGGCGATCCACTCGGCAGGCTGTCCGGTGACGGCGGCAATTTGGTCAAAGGATCGTCTCGGGGCTGGGATGACCCGGGCTGTTGGCTGGATCCGAATCCGAAAGAGTTTGGTCGCACCACAGGTCTAGATTTCAGTCGGGCGCCGGCGACGCCGCCAGCGGGGTTTTAATCCTGGCAGATGGATTGCGTGACTAGAATTCCGGCCCGGCGCCCAATAGCAACAACCCCGGTTAGCATTTACCCGTGCGCTTGGCTGGATATCTTCGCGGTCTACGGGCGGACCTTGTGGTTCTCGCTTTGATTGTCGTCATTCTGCTCAGCGCGACCTATGCCATCGCCAGCCGCCAAGTTGACTCTGAAGCTGGCGAATTCGCCTCCGGTGAACAAGCCGAGGCTCCGGTCGCCTCCACTGTTGCCGAAACCGTGGAGGTCGTGCGCCCGGTTCTCAAAGCCAGCTTCGCCGACGGGGTCTCCGGCGAAATCCTGCAGAAGGTCCGCTCCGTCCCCGGCGTCCAGGCCGCAACCGGGGTGCTGCTTTCGAGCATGAAGGTTGAGGCCCCCGAAGGCGAAACCGAGATCAGCGTTGCCGGCGTCGATCCCGGTGAATTTCGCCCTCTCGCCCCCGAACTGACCGCCAATGCCCGCTTTGTCTGGGAGGGCCTCGCCCAATCCCAAAGCTTCATCGCCAATGAGGAGTACCAGATCTTGGGGGGCAAGCCCATCCAGTCGTTTGCGGCAGAGGTCCCCAGCGGTCGCAGGGCGCTCAAGATCGGGGGAGTGGCGACCAACGGCTCGCCCAGTCTGGCCGGGGTGTTGATGTCGCTGGAACAGGCGGAACGACTGGGTTTGGGCAAGCCGACCATGCTGGTGGTCGGGGTGGCCAAGGAGGCCGACACCGCCGCGGTGACCAAGGCTCTCAGGCAAGTCCTGCCCGACGTGAATTTTCAAAGCATGCTCCCGCCCTCCGGCCGAAGTTTCTTCACCGGTACCTCGGCGCAGAAGGCCATCGGAAGCTTTACCTTCACGGTCAACCCCGACGGCACGATCAACCAGGACAAAAAGTGGGTCAACTCCCACCTGGAAACCGCCAAGATGCCGATTATCGGAACGGTCCGCTGTCACAAGTTGATGCTGCCCCAACTCGAGGCGGCCCTGAACGACCTGCAGGCCCAGGGCCTGGGCCACCTGATGAAGCCCGAACAGGCCGGCCGGTGCTACCAGCCGAGATTTGTAGAGAAGGATCCCGTCAACCACGCACTCTCCAAGCACGCCTGGGGCCTGGCGATCGACCTCAACGTCTACGACAACCCGGAAGGCTCCAAGCCGAAGATGGACCCGAAGGTGGTGGCGATCTTCGAGAAATGGGGATTCCGCTGGGGCGGCCGCTGGACCAAGCCGGACGGTATGCACTTCGAGTTGGCGGCGGTGCTTAAGGAAT
>JAJCYE010000009.1 GCA_029263075.1 Actinomycetes bacterium | reverse complement strand
CGTGGTGGTCGTGTTCGTCGCGCCGTCGATGATCGTCAGGTCATTGCTGAAGGAGTTGGCGACCACCACCCGGTTGACCGAGGTGTCGACCGCTACCGCCGTCGGATTGGTTCCCGTGGGCACCGTGGAGGTGGCGTTGGTAGCACCGTTGATGACGGTCACGTTTGAGCCGTTGAGGTTGGTCGCGTAGATGCGATTTGTCACCGGGTTGACGGTTACCGACCCGGGGTTAGTTCCCGCGGCCACCGTCTGCGTGGTGTTGTCCACCCCGTTGATAACGACGACGCTGTTGGCCACCGGCATCGGCGCGTAGATCTTGTTGGTCACCGGGTTCACCGCAATCGCAGCCGGGAGGTAACCGAGATCGATGACAGTGGGGAAGTTGCTCGGCGCTGCTCCGTTGACAACCGACACGTTGCGGCTATCGGCGTTGGCGACATAGATCTTGTTGGTCACCGGGTTCACCGCAATCGCCCTTGGATTGTGGGCCTTCTGGTCGAAATTGGGGCCGCTGATGGTAGCGAACTCCATATCGTTCGTGGCGCCGTCGATGATGGATACGGAATTGGCGAGGCTGTTGGCCACGTAAATCTTGTTGGTAACCGGGTTCACCGCAATCGCCTCCGGTCCGTAATCAACGCCCACCGTGGAGGTAGAGAGGTCGGCGCCGTTGATCACGGTCACGGTGTCGTCGTCGCGGTTGGCGACGTAGATCTTGTTGGTCGTGGGGTTCACCGCTACGGCTACAGGAGCGTCGCCGACGGCAATATTGACGCGGCTATGGGTAGCCCCATTGATTACCGAGACGCTGTCGCTGTTTCTATTGGCAACGTAGACCCGGTTGGTTACCGGGTTCAAGGCAACCGCTACTGGGGAGTCCCCAACGAATACGTCGGCGGCTTGTGCCGGGGGCATCGGAAGCCCAAGAACCAGCATGCCGGCGATCGCAATCGCCGCCAGCAACCGCAACAATTTGGACGTCTCTACCTGAATAAGAAAGCCTACCCTTCCGTCGTCGCCGACTCGAGCTCGACCCCAATTCAGGGGGCCATCCTGATTTAAATCGTTAGCACTCTAACATTCATCACGCGAGATGCCCGCGCGAAGAGCGTTTGCACAACCACTTTAAGGCCCCCGCCCTCGGGGCAGGCAAACCCACCGAACGGCCCCGAGGTCGCTTCGCATCACTTCCTCATCTGCCCGGGCTTCCTCATCTGCCCGGGGCGCCGAGTCAACCACCAACCGCCGCGGGCGGCCTTGGGCCGGTCGCCTCAAATAAGGGTCGAAAAATGCATGTTGACCCCCATCAACTGCAGGGGCCACAGGAGGACCGCAGCGAGGGCGGACAAACCAGTCTTCCAATCGCTCACGCTGAAGTAGGTGTGGGTGTACGCCACAAAGGCGCCGGCACCCAGGTAGACAGTCTGAAGGACGCCGCGCAGCATCGAAACTCCTTCCCGACCGTTCCCCAACGGCCAAAGCGTTTGTCCCCCCGGACGGTAAAGCTGGTCGTACGTCTGTAGTTAACGACCGACGTCGGGTGAGAGGTAACGCCGCGCGGGCCTGACGACTGCTTTTTGGCCCCTCCTCGAAAACACATTTGTTGGCGTTGACCGACAACCTACGTTATCGTAGGTTACGGAGGCGTAAGTCGTAGGGTTACTCGGAAAGGAAATCTCCGCCAATGACACAAGTTGTCGCTGCTCCTGAGGCAGCAAAGCCCACGAACAAGAGCATCACCGTGGTCCCTTCCAACAGAACCTTGAAGCTTGAGCGCCGGCTTGCACTTGTCGTCACCGTGCTCCCGTTCATCGGTGCCGCGGTCGGGATCCCGCTGCTGTGGGGACGCGGCGTCACCGCACTGGACCTTGGGCTCTTCTTTGTTTTCTACGTCATCTCCGGAATGGGCATCACGGTTGGGTTCCACCGCATGCTCACCCACCGCAGCTTCGACACCGTCAAACCCATCAAGGTCGGCCTGGCCATAGCCGGATCGATGGCGCTGCAGGGACCGGTCATCCGCTGGGTGGCCGACCACCGCCGCCACCACGCCTACGCCGACAAGCCGGGCGACCCCCACTCCCCACACCTGGCGGAGCATGAGGGCGTTCGCGGGGTCCTGAGCGGCCTCTGGCACGCCCACACCGGTTGGTTCTTCGATTCGGAGAAGACCAATATCAAAAAATTCGCTCCCGACTTGGTAGCCGACAAGGCGATCCGCAAGGTCGACAAGAACTTCCCCCTCATCGCCCTCTCCTCATTGTTCCTGCCGGGCATCATCGGCCTAGCGGTCACCCGCAGCCTGATGGGCGGCTTAACCGCCCTTGTCTGGGGCGGGCTGGCGCGGATCTTCTTCCTGCACCACGTCACCTGGAGCATCAACTCCATCTGCCACTTCTACGGATCCCGGCCTTTCAAGAGCAAAGATCTGTCGACGAACAACTGGGCGATGGCCCTGCTCAGCTTCGGCGAAGGCTGGCACAACACCCACCACGCCTTCCCCACCTCGTACAAACACGGCCTGCGCAAGTTCGATTTCGACCCGAGCGCATGGTTCATCTCGACCCTCAAGGTCCTGGGGTTGGCCCGCAACGTCAAGCGGCCGACCACCGAGCAGATGGCGGCCAAGCGCGCTTAACCCCGGTAGAAGACTGAGTTCGGCAGCCGGTTGAGTTCCGCGGCCTCCGCTCCGCGGTCACGAATGACCGGCCACCAGCGGCGGGAACAGTTGCTGAATGTCGGCCGTGAGTTGTTCGCGGAGCGAGGCTTCGAAGCCACCTCCATCGAGGAGATCGCGCAGCGGGCCAAGGTCTCCAAGCCGGTGGTATACGAACACTTCGGCGGCAAAGAGGGCCTCTACGCGGTGGTGGTAGACCGGGAGATGCAACAACTCCTGGCGAGGGTGACCAACGCCCTGGTGGCCACCCACCCCCGGGCGATGCTGGAACAAGCGGCCGTGGCGCTGCTCACCTACATCGAAGAAAAGCCGGAGGGGTTCCGGATCTTGGTCCGCGACTCGCCGGTTGCCAGTTCATCGGGCAACTTCGCCGGACTGCTCAGCGACATCGCTTCCCAGGTCGAACACATAGTCGCCAACGAGTTCCGCAACCTGGACTTTGACCCGAAGATGGCGGTCCTCTACTCCCACGCCCTGGTGGGCATGGTGGCCCTGGTCGGCCAGTGGTGGCTGGAGGCCGAGCGGCCGAGCAAGGACAAGGTCGCCGCCCACCTGGTCAACCTGGCCTGGAACGGCCTGAGCCGCCTTGACCCCCACCCGAAGCTGGGCCCACCCGAAGAAACGCCGGATGGGTCGGGAATCAGGTAGTCGCCTAAGGCGCCCCGATCCCGTAGCGAGATCCGGCCGAGTAGGCCTCTTCCAAACTGAGAACGCAGCCACGCTCGGACAGGAAGTCCAGGGTCCTTTGAGGTCGTCCGGAGCCCTCGATGAGCTCCTCCACCTCCGAGATAATCTGCCGGGCCGCCTCATCCAGCAATCCGCCGTTCTCGTGCCGGTCCCACCACCGGCGGTTCAGGAACCTCATCAACTCGGCTCCCTGCCCGGGACCGGGGGCGATGTTGGTGAGGCCGGTCACCGTACCCTGCAGGTCACCCCAACCATCCAGGACCAGGTCCCAGATCTGCGCCTGTTCGAACGACCGGACCCTGCGGCCCGTCGCCGGAATCATCGCGAAGGCCGCGGGGACGGAGAGCCCGTGTGGGATTAACCACGGAGCCGCGGTGACGTAAGCCAGGGGCGTGATGGGATCGGCCAGACCCTCAACCGCGACCTCGGGCAGCACCACCGGGTGATACCCCGGGACACGGGCAACCCCTTCCGAGGCGTGCAGGACCCGGACCTGGTCGGGGTCGGCAAGCACCACCCGGATCTCCAACCGGTCGGCCGCAATCGCCCGGTCCCCTATCGCAAGGTCGGCGAAGAAAAAGCCTTGTGTGCTGAGTCCGGCGGCAACCGCCTCCGCCCCGGCAATACCACCCTTCAATACCGGAACCACCAGGCCGTCCCCGGGTGATCGGTACTCGTAATGGTCCATCTTGATCACAAGCGTTCCCGGGTTCCGATTCGCTCCGTAGGACGCGATCCCGCACCGGTCGCTCATCGACGCCAACCCTCGCTCCGCTAAAAGGTCGTCTACCTTGAGCCAGTCGCCGCCTCCCGACAGGTACATGGCGACCATTCCCTCAAAGCGGAGCGGATGAACCGAATCCCCGACGATCAGGTAGTGGTGATCTGGAACCGATCCCGGGTAGCAGGAGGGAACTCGTCGCGGCGGTGGCCAGTCGACGGCATCGGTGACGTTATGGGTCACTTGGCCCGTCGCTCCCAGAGTCCCGGGTGCGAACACGTCGGGTAGCTTGCGGCGTCCGGGGCGAACCCATCGACCGGGCGCTTGTACGCCCGGAGACCGCAGGCTCTATCGATCATCTGGCCGCACAACTCCTCCCGGTGGCGCCCGGGCTGTGGCCGCAGGTCGATCCACGGGTCAAAAAGAATCCGTCTTCTTCCCCGGAGGCGCCGGATGACTACCAGCATGCCGAGCACCACCGGGACGGCGATGGTCAACGCTGCTGTGAAGCCGGCGAAGCTTCGAAAGACGTTGCCGAACGAGTCGAACATCGGGTCTTCCCATCCTTGCGGTTCTTGGACCGAGGTAAAAAGCACTAAAACACTTCTCCACTATGCCCGCAGCCCCCAACCGAGCCGGGAAAACGGACAGGAGTGGCGATCCACGCGAACATATGGGCATGCCGACAACTTGGTCCCCCTCATCTTGGCGCGAGAAGGTCGCGTCCCAGCAGCCCGACTGGGCTGCCGCCGAACTGGAACTGGCACTCGCCGAGATCCGACGGATGCTTCCGCTGGTCTTTGCCGGCGAAGCCCGTGCCCTGACCGAGTCCCTGGCCGAGGCGGGCGAAGGCAAGGCCTTTGTCCTGCAGGCAGGCGATTGCGCCGAGTCGTTCAACGCATTTTCTCCGGACCTGATCCGGGATCAGTTGAAGGTCATTCTTCAGATGGCGGTGGTCATGACCTACGCCGGCGGGCTGCCGGTGGTCAAGATCGGCCGGATCGCAGGGCAGTTCGCCAAACCCCGCTCTTCGCCCAATGAAAAGATCGACGGGCTGGAGCTTCCGTCGTTCCGCGGGCACTCGGTCAACGGCCCGGAGTTCAACGCCGAGTCCCGCCGTGCGGACCCCAAACGGCTCATCCGTGCCTACCACCAGGCGTCCGCAACCCTCAACCTCATCCGGGCTTTCACCAAGGGCGGTTTTGCCGACATCGGGCAGATGCACGTGTGGAACCAGGAGTTCGTGGCGTCCAGTCGCCAAGGCAAGCAGTACGAGGCCATCGTGCGCCAGATTTCGATGGCCTTGCGGTTCATGGAAGCCTGCGGCATCGACCTGAAGAACGACTCCCATCTCCACCAGGTGGACTTCTACACCTCGCACGAGGCGTTGATCCTGGGTTTCGAGGAGGCTATGACCCGGCGGGACAGCCTGACCGGAGACTGGTACGACTGCTCCGCCCACATGTTGTGGGCCGGTGAACGGACCCGCGAAGTGGACGGCGCCCACGTGGAGTTTCTCGCCGGGATCAAAAACCCCATCGGCGTGAAGGTCGGGCCAAAAACCGCTCCCGACGAGTTGGTGGAGTTGTGTGAGCGGCTCAACCCCGAGCGGCAGCCCGGGCGGCTGACGATCATCCCCCGCCTCGGGTCGGATCTGGTGGAGGAGAAATTGCCGCCCATGATCAGGGCGGTCAAAAACTCGGGACATCCGGTGGTCTGGGTATGCGACCCCATGCACGGAAACACCTTCACTACCCTGACCGGGGTGAAGACCCGCCGGTTTGACCAAATCCTCACCGAGATCAAGGGGTTCTTCGCCGTCCACCAGCAGGAGGGTACCGTCCCCGCCGGAGTCCACCTGGAGTTGACGCCGGATGCGGTTACCGAATGCCTGGGGGGCGTGGAGGAGGTCCTGGAGGATCACCTGCAGGACCGCAACAGCTACCAGACCCTTTGCGACCCCCGCCTCAACGCCCGGCAGTCACTGGATCTGGTTTTCGAGATAGCGGCTCTGCTGCAGTCGGGCTAATCCCCACTCCGGGGTTCGGGGACCGAAGACGCCGGCAAGCCGGACCGCACTTCGCCTCAGTCGTCGACCTCCAAGGTTGCGCGGTATCGCCTCTGGGGAATAGGCCGGGTGGTCAGCGGGTAGGGCTCCAGCTTCACCAACTCGATGTCGTAGTCGTGGTACTCGCCTTCGGTGGGGAAAGCGGCGTTGGTGTTGAGGAACAGGGTCGCCGCCCGTTCCCCGGGCTGGAACACGGTCAGCCTGATCCGGGCATTGCCCTGCCAGATGCAGATGACCAGAGCCGGGCAACGCGAGTCCTCCACCACCCGGTCGAACCGGACCAGAAGGTTTTCGCCCTGAATAATCGCGACCTGACCGGGTGCGAGCGTGAACTCCTCCTCCGTCTCAGGTGTGACCGGAGCCGCAATCACCGGACCGCCGGTCATCAGGACCAGACTCAGGACCGCCGCCAACAACACCGGTCCCCGGCGCACCGCGGCTCTTGTCAGATTTTTGGTTCCTTTGGCTTTGGAATTCTTCATCGCACACCCCCGTCGGACTGGGAAACCCACTACCTCCACCTTCCACCCAAACGGCGCTCCTGACAACCCACAAACCGGCCATAAACACCTCTCCGGACCCGTCGTTTGGGATGGGCTGATCCGGGGTACCTGGAGTGAATGGCCGCCCGGAACAAGCCGGGCAGGTTCAAAGTCGAGGAAGAAGGGACGATTTGCGGGGCGGACTTTCTGAACCAACCTCCACTCACATCTAGGACGCAGATTTCCGTTCGAGGAGCGCCAAGGCCCTTGATCGACGATGCGGCTCAGGCACCCGGCAACTTCAGACCGGGCCCAACTAAGCTGTGGGCGCGCCCCTCCTGGCCAGGCGGGAATCGATCCATTTGTGGACCGCGAATCTCATCTTCTTTCGCGCAAGTGACGAAAGGAGGGACCTATGAGTCCAGTCAGGTCCACCCGGAAGATCATCGGCATGGCTGCGGTGCTCGCGGTCATCTCTGCCACCATGGTGGTTGGTGCCATCCCGGCACAGGCCGACGGCTACTGCCCATCGGGCAGGGTCTGCATGTGGGAGGACTCCAATTTCTCCGGCGACCGTTGGGTAGACGTCAAGGTCGGCGGAGCGGATTGGTCCTACAACATCGATGGCTGGAACGGAGACAACGAGATCTCCAGCATCGACAACGCCAGCGGCTGGGACATCCGCGTTTGGGGCAACGACAACCCCACCGGAGCGTCGATTTGTGTTCCGGCCCACTCGAACCGGTCGTCGCTTGGCAGTTTTAACGACGACGCCGAGTACTTCGAAACCGGCTGCTGACGCCGGAGGCCACGGGGGCGGCGGGACTTCCCGCCGCCCCCGGCGCGTCCCGGAATGCCGGGCGGCGGAGGAGGGAGTAGACGGCCCTCCCCGGAATTGGGCTACCTGATCAACTCTCGGATCAACACCGCCACCGACGAAGCCGCCGCCAAAGCCAGCACCGCAGGTCGCGCCCAGCCGGCGTCCAGGAATCCGTGCACCCGCCGGGAGAGGGCGAACCCCACGGCCACTCCGGGGACCATCGCCAGTCCCGCCCACACGTGTTCGACGCCCAGCCGGCCGGCCGGGATCAGGACCACAAAGGTCAGGACGGTGCTCAACATGAAAAATCGCCCGAGGGTCGCCCGGATTACCGGGCCGGGGTCGTTTTGATAGGCCAGAGCCATGGGCGGGCCCCCCACGGTGGCCGCGGTCCCCATGAAGCCGGAGATGACCCCGATTGAAAACATCGTCCCGGGTGCCCGGCGGACACCCACCCCGGCCAGGCTGACCAGGACCGCAACCAGGACCAGGATTCCCACCGATACTGCGACCAGGTGGGCGGACATCGCCGCCAGCATCACCCCGGCAGCGAGCGTGCCGGGGACCAGTCCTGCGCCGGCCCAGCGGACCCCGCCCCAGTCGGTGGGGCCCCCGCGGGTGCGGCGCAGGATCATCAGGTTCAGTCCGGCCGAAGCCACGGTGGCCGCGCCGGGCACCAGGTGGGGGTTGATAAGCGTCAGCAGCGGCGCCGCTACCAGGGCGAAACCGAACCCGACCGAACCCTGGACCAGGGCCCCCAGAGCCGCGGCTAGGGCGGCCAGCAAAAGCGCCTGGGGGTCAAGCACCTGCCGGCCTACCGGGCAGGACCTGACTACTACCCGCCAGTCGGGGCCCCGGCAGCCGGATCAGGTCCCGCCTCAACTCCGCGCAAGCGGAAAACCGGGTAGCCCTCGGCGGAGTCTTCGAGTTTTTCGATTCCCAGCGCCGCCACCGCCACGTCGGCGGTTTTCCAGATCGTCGCCTGGTAGTGGGCATCCTTTTCGTAACGTTGAGTTGCCTTCAGCCCGGCCTCGTCGGCGGACTTCAACAGCCCGTTCACGATGACCAGCGCCGGGTCCATCATCCGATGGCGGCCAGATCCGCACAGCGGGTCCGGATGGCGTCGGCAGCCTCGGTCAGCCGGGCCTTTTCATCGTCGTTGAGTTCGAGTTCAACGATCTCCTCCACTCCCCCACGCCCCAACCGGGCGGGTACGCCCAGGTAGACGTCGGGAATCCCGTACTCGCCGCTGACCCAGGCACAGACCGGCAGGATGCCGCCGTCGCCCGACAGGATGGCCGCACACATCTGCGCCACCGCGGCCGACGGGGCGTAGAAGGCACTGCCCTTCTTCAGCAAGCCTACGATCTCGGAACCTCCGGCCCGGGTACGGACGAACAGGCGCTCCAGGGTCTCGGCGTCCACCATCTCCTCCAGCGGTCGGCCGTCGACGGTGGCCTGGCGGGGCAAGGGGACCATTTGTTCACCGTGCGAGCCCAGGGTCATGGCCTTGATCGACATCGGCGAAACGCCCAGTTCCTCGGCGATGTTGGCCGCCAGTCGCGCCGAGTCCAGGATGCCGGCCATGCCCATAACCCGGGATTTGGGGAACCCGGTCCGCTCGGCGGCCAGGAACGTCATCTCGTCCAGCGGGTTGGTGACGTTGATCACCACGGCATCGGGTGAGCTGACCTTGACCTGGTCGCACACGCTGCCGACGATTGCTGCGTTCTTCTCCAACAGGTCCATCCGGCTCATTCCGGGTCCCCGGGGAAGGCCGGCCGTGATGACGACAACGTCCGATCCGGCCGACTCGGCGTAATCGTTGGTCCCCACCACGGACACCTCTATGCCCTGGACTGGAGCCGAGTGCCGGATGTCCAGAGCCAGTCCCTGCGGCCAGCCCTCGATTACATCCAGCAGGCACACATCGGCCAAATTGCTCTCCGCAATCCGGACCGCAGTGGTGCGCCCAACAAACCCTGCTCCGACAACAGTTACCTTCGCCATGCCCAATTTCCTCTCTAAAACATTTCGATAACTCTATGGGCAACCTCGCCCGCCCGCATGATCCCTAAAGGTGCGCGATCACCGCATCGGCCACCTGGGAGGTGCCGACCGCTTTGGGATCGGCCCTCGACTGCAGCATGTCCCGGGTCACGTGGGTGCCCTCGGAAATGACCGCGGCTATAGCTTTTTCCATCCGGTCCGCCGCGTCCGCCTCGCCCAGGTGCCGCAGCATCAAGACGGCCGAGAGCATGAGAGCCATTGGATTCATCTTGTTCATCCCTGCGTACTTGGGCGCCGAGCCGTGGGTGGGCTCGAACAGCGCGATCTCCTCGCCGAGGTTGGCGCCCGGGGCCACCCCCAGACCACCGACCAGGCCGGCGCACAAGTCGCTGACGATGTCGCCGTACAGGTTGGGAAGCACCAGGATGTCGTAGTCGCCCGGGTACCCCACCAGCTGCATACACATGTTGTCGACGATGCGGTCGTTGAACGCTATGTCGGGGTACTGGGCGGCCACTTCGCGGGCGGTCTTGAGGAACAGCCCGTCGGAGAACTTCATGATGTTGGACTTGTGAACCGCGGTCACCTTCTTGCGATTGTTGGCTCGGGCGTACTCGAATGCCGCCTTCACGATCCGGGTGGTGCCGTAGACGGAGATCGGCTTGATGGATATGCCGGAGTCCGGACGGATCTCCCGGCCGGACACCCCCTTGATGTAGTCGATGAGGCCCAGGGCCCCGTCGGATCCCATCTCGAACTCGATGCCGGCATAAAGGTCTTCGTGGTTCTCTCGCATGATCACAAGGTCCACGTCGCTATAACGGGACCGCACTCCCGGGTAGGTCTTGCACGGCCGCAGGCAGGCAAAGAGGTCCAGTTGCTTGCGCAGTTCCACGTTGACCGAACGAAACCCGGTTCCCACCGGGGTGGTTATCGGGCCCTTGAGAGCCACCTTGTTGGTACGGATCGAGTCGAGCAGTTGCTGGGGCAACGGGGTGCCGAACTCCTCCACCACGTCCGCTCCGGCGTGCTGGACGTCCCAGTCGAACTCGACGCCGGTTGCCTCCAGCACCCGGCGGGTGGCCTCTGAAAGCTCCGGGCCGACTCCGTCGCCGGGGATGAACGTGACACGATGAGCCATATAGAAAAACTCCTTAGACGAAAGGACAACCGGCCGCTATCCCACATTCGGATCCGGCCGGAAACGGGCATTGCCGGCCGTTCCCGGTGACCCCGGGCGGCAGGCGGGTGACCGCAGGACGATTCCCTGTAGGATATGGCCTTGTGCAGGCCACCGTAATAGGTGGCCTTGCTATCGGTCCAGGGCCTCGCTCGAGGCGTTCAAAATAAATCGCAGGGTGTACAGGCTGACGGGCTGCACTACTGTGCCGGACAGGGAGTGACTATTGAGTCCAAAAGGTCTTGAAGGTGTAGTAGCAGCACAGACGGCGATATCTGACATCGATGTCGAGAACAGCAAACTTATGTACGCGGGTTACAACGTCACCGACCTTGTGTACAACAGCACTTTCGAAGAGGTTATCTACCTTCTGCACCACCGGGAACTGCCGAACGCATCCCAACTCGAGCAGGTCACGGCCCAGCTTTGCGGCGAACGTGTCCTGCACGACTTCACCAAGCAGTTGATGGTGACCTTGTCCTCCACCACATCGCCGATGTCGATGCTGAGAACCCTGGTATCGGCCGCTTCGGCCTACGACCCCGACGGCTGGGTGGTCTCGACCGACCACGCCGCCAACCAACGCAAGGCCATCCGCCTGATTTCCCGGCTGCCCCAGATGATCTCCGGCCCGGAGCGGCTGCGAGGTGGCAAGTGGCCGGTGGAGCCCAGCACCGACCTCGGCCACGCGGCCAACCTGCTGTACGTGCTTAGCGGCGAGTACCCCTCCGACGAAGACGCCAAGATCATGGACCAGTGCCTGATCATGCACGCCGACCACACCATGAACGCATCGACCTTCGCCGCCCGGGTGACCGCCGGCACGCTCAGCGACATCCACTCGGCAATGACCTCCGCCATCGCCACCCTGAAGGGCCCGCTCCACGGCGGCGCCAACGAGCAGGTGTTCGAGATGATCCTGAAAATCGGCTCCGTTGACCGGGTTGCCGAAGAGATCAAAGGACGGCTGGCCCGTAAAGAAAAGATCATGGGCTTCGGTCACCGGGTTTACAAAGCTGAAGACCCCCGGGCGACAATCCTTCGGGAACTGGCTCGTGAACTTGGGGAGCGCAAAGGCGACACCAAGTGGTTCGAGATCTCCGAAGCCATCTACGAGGTTGTCAACTCCGAGAAGGGCCTGTTCCCCAACGTCGACTTCTATGCCGCTGCGGTCTACCACTACCTGGGGATCCCAAGGCGACTGTTCACATCGATCTTCGCGGCCTCCCGGATTTCCGGCTGGACCGCCCATGTAATCGAACAACTGCACAACAACCGCCTGATCCGACCGGACTCGGAGTACATAGGCCCCGGGCCCCGGGATTACATACAACTCGGGGACCGGTAACCGCCAAGGGCGTTTCTGTGCCGCTGGCGCCCTGCGGCCAATACAAATCGCTTCTACTCCTCCCCGATCAGCCACTGGATCGGGGAGGAGTTCGCGTACGGGGTCTACGAACCTGCCGAGACGCAACTTAAGTTGACACAATGGCGTCCTGTCAACTAAAGTTGCCAAATGGATGCTGACCCGAAGACCGGAATCGACTCGGCCTCCCCACTGGAACCCGGAGAAGCCCTCCGTTCGGTCGTTGCCCTCCGCCAGCTCGCCGACCGGCTGGAGGACGAGTACGTGGTACATGCGGTGGGCGCGGGTTGGACCTGGTCCCAGATAGCCGACGCACTTAACGTCACCCGCCAGGCCGTCCACAAGAAGCACAGCCCCCGCTTCCGAGCGGCGGCCCCCTGAGGAGGCCGAATGTTTGAGACGTTTTCGTCCGACCTGAAGGGCTCGGTGCAGAGGGCCCGTGAGAAGGCCGCCGCCTCCGGCGCTCCCACCCTAGAAGCCGAACACCTGCTGCTAAGCCTGTCCGAGTTCCCCTCAGGCCCCGCCGGCCGAGTCATGCAGCGGCTCGGATTGAGCGAGTCCAGGGTCCAAGGGGCGCTGGACCAGGAGTTCGAGGCGGCACTTTTGCGGGTCGGGGTGACACTTCCCCCGCTGGCCGACCTGCCACCCCGGCGCCGGGAGCGCACACCCCGATTGGGTCAATCGGCAAAGGCAAGCCTGATGCGCACCCAAAAGGAGGCGATTGCGCGGGGTGAGCGACGGATCAACAACGAGCACCTTCTGATCGGGCTGGCCCGCACCCGGGCGGGGACCATGCCCGGACTCCTCAGGGTGTTGGGGTTGACTCCCGAGCAGATCACGCTCGAGGTGGTCAAGGAGGTCCGGCGGGGTTAAGCCCCGGCCGGCGGATTAGGCAGGCTGAAGCCAGTAGGCAGTTCCAGACGATTCGCCCTCATGAGCTCGGGATCCCCCAACAGTCCGGTCGTAGGACCGTCGGCGGCGATGCTGCCTGCGTTCATCACCAGGGCCCGGGGGCACAACTCCAGGGCGTAAGGCAGGTCATGGGTGACGATCAGGGTAGTCAGGCCGAGGCCAAGGATGACCTCCGCGAGTTCCCTGCGGGCCGCGGGATCGAGGTTGGAGGACGGTTCGTCGAAGACCAGGATGTCCGGTTCCATCGCCAATACCGTCGCCACCGCCACCCTGCGGCGCTGCCCGAAGCTCAGGTGGTGTGGAGGCCTGTTGGCAACGTGCTCCATCCCGACCGCCGACAGGGCCTTCTTGACCCGGATCTCCAGCTCCTCGCCTTCCAACCCCAGGTTTGCCGGGCCGAACGCCACATCCTCGCGGACCGTAGGCATGAACAACTGGTCATCCGGATCCTGAAACACGATTCCCACCCGGCGCCGGATGTCCATGAGGTTGGGTTTGCGGACCGGGATGCCGGACACCTCCACCGATCCCGAGCGGGGCGTGAGCACGCCGTTCAGGTGCAACACCAAGGTGGTCTTGCCGGCGCCGTTGGGGCCCAGTATCGCCACCCGCTCGCCCTGGTGGACGTGAATGTTGACGCCATCGAGGGCGGGGTGGCCGTCGGGATAGTTAAAGCAGAGGTCGGTGACCTCCAGGACCGATTGGCTCACAACGGCCGGGCCCAGGCGAACGCGGCTACCAGCGCTGCCCCGGCGGGGAGAGCCAGGCAGGCCACCCACTCGGACCGGCTGGCGGCCCGGGTGCCCAGGGTCGGCATGATGCCGTCATAACCCCGGGAGATCATCGCCAGGTAGACCCTCTCGCCCCGCTCGTAGCTGCGGATGAACAGAGCCCCGGCCGAGGTCGCAACCGCCCGCGCCTGCCAGAACCACCTGGGGTTGTAGCAGCGGGACTCCCGCGCCACCTTCATGCGCTGCATGTCGGAGACAATCACCTCCAGGTACCGGATCATGAAGCCCGCGATGCTCGTGAACGCCTTGGGTGCCCGCAGCTTCTCCATGCCCACAAGGATCTCAGGTATCTGGGTGGTGGCCCCGAGAACGATGGAAGCGCCCAGGCCCAAAGTGCCCTTGGCAACGATGTTCCAAGCTGCCCACAGCCCTTCGGTCGATAGGGACAGCCCCAGGACCGCCACCCGCTCGCCCTGCCCCAAGAACGGCATCATCACCGCAAAAGCCAAAAAGGGGACCTCGATCACCAGCCTCTTGAGCAAGAACCCGACCGGCACCCGGGCGACCCGGGTCAGGGCCAGGATCGCTAAGGCGTAAAGACCGAACGCCCAAAACGCCTCCCGCGGCGTGAATACGACCGCCAGCACGAACAGGAGTGACGCCAGCAGCTTGCACTCGGGCGGAAGCCGGTGGAGCGGGCTGTGGGCGTGGACAAAGAAGCTGTGGGCGTGCCCACTGCCCACGTTAGACCTCGTTCTTCGGACGGACCGCTTTAAAAATTACCAAGCCGATCCCGAAGGTGATCAGGACCCCTACAACGCCTGCGACCCCGGTACTCAGGCGCTCACCGGAGACCCCTCCAACGCCGTAGCCGGCCAGGGGACCGTCGGCCAACTTGTGTTCATCGGCCGTCTCGAGGAAGCCCTGATCGCCCGCGACCTTCTCCAAGCCGTCGGGTGAACTGCTGGCGAGGGGGCTGATGAAGAAGGCAAGGATCAAGCAGAGCGCCAGTCCCGCCAGCACAAAACTCTTCGTGGGGATCGTTTTCATAGGACAGCATCCCGGGCGATGGGGGCAGAAACCATCACTGGCTTGACGCCGGTCGCGCCGTAAACCAGATCCGGCCGGGAAGCTAGGACGGCGCCGACCGTCAGGCCGGTAATGATCCCCTCGCCCACCCCGATCAGGAGGTGGACACCCACCATGGCGGTGGCCACGGTCTCCACGGGGACCGAACCACTGCCGCCTATGGCGTACTCGGCGACAAAGCCGAGGGCGGCCACCACAACCGAGAAGCCGGCCGCGATGCCGGAGGCAAGGGTCACCCCGGACGGGGTTGCCGGGAGGACCCTGCGAAGAACCACAAAGATTGCCCAACCGCCCAGGACACCGAAGAACGACATGTTGAGGACGTTGAGACCGAGGGCGCTGAGGCCCCCGTCGGCGAAGACCACCCCTTGGACCAGCAGAACCACCGCTATGCAGATGGCGGCAAGCCAGGGGCCGAGCAACACCGCAGCCAGGACCCCTCCCAACAGGTGCCCACTGGTGCCGGCGGCTACCGGAAAGTTGATCATCTGGACCGCGAAGACGAAGGCTGCTACCAGTCCGGCGATCGGCGCCCGGTTGTCGTCCAGAAACTCTTTGGACCGGCGCAGGGAATAACCGATTCCTCCTGCGGACAGGATGCCCGCTCCGAGTGAGGTGCCTGCGTTGATAAACCCGTCGGGTATATGGATTGGCGGCCCCCTATAAGAGTGAAGGGCATCTTATCAGGACAGTTTAGCTCTTGCCAATCT
>JAJCYE010000008.1 GCA_029263075.1 Actinomycetes bacterium | reverse complement strand
TCAAACCGTCCATGGTTGTAACGACCACTTGTGACCTCCTCTTTCATCTCACAGGATTTGGAGGATGTCACGGTGGTCCTTCCTTTCACGGGATCTGGCTAAAAGCCTCCCCGTCGTACACCACGTTCGTGGACACTACTCAGAGAAGAACCAGACCACCCACCATGAGTCTTCGGTCGATCGATCGTTTCTGGCCTGTATGCGCTGAGTCCTCCGCCACTAGGGGGTCCCTAGAAAGAGAGTAGCGCTCTAATTCCTGCCGTTCCCCATTCTTGTGCATTTGTTGCCATATATATACAAAATCGCCCCGTTATGCATCGGCCCTCTACTTTGCGGCTGGTGACATCGACCCGAGTACTGGGCCGTAAAGGGCGCCGATCCCCCGAGACGGTCAGAAGTGCGATTCGATGTGGTGAAGGAAGATCTCCGCCAGGGCGATGTGGCCCAGCGTTGAGGGGTGGAAGTTGTCGTCGCTAATCAGGACGTCCATCTCATCCTCCATGCCCTCCGAAGCCGCCTGGAGATCCACCAGGTGGGCTCCATTGGCCAGTGCCACCCCGGCGATGGCGTCATTCCACTCCGCGGTGAACGCCTCGAGGTGATGGGGCTTGTGCTTCTCGGCGAGTTCCGGGATACCCCTGAGATCCGGGACGTTGCCGACAAATACCTGGGCGCCGGTTGCCGCCATCCGGCGAACCACCTCGTCCAGATGTTTGCGGTATTCCTCCAACGGGACCTGGTTGCGAATGTCGTTGATCGACAACCAGATGGTGACCAGATCGGGCTGAAGCTGTTCGGCCGCGGGGAGTTGTTCGGTAATGGCTTCTTCGGCCGTGCTGCCCGATACACCCAGACGATGAATTAGGGCGCCCTTGGGAAGACGCTGGTGGATGACGATGGGCCAGGCCTCGGTGTCGGGGTTATCGGCCCCTTCCCCCACGACATCCGAGGCGCCGAGTGCAACGTAAACCAAGGAGCCGTCGGCTCCATCACTCCCGTTGTTAACCAACCGTGAAAGAGGGCTTCGGGGTTCCGGTGGGCCGACCAATCCGGGAGCCAGTGGTTCCGGTGCTAGATCGAGTCGTCGTCAATACGCTCGCCGAGAGACCTCGGTGCTTCTTCCATGCTCCGCTCCATGCCCTGCATGAACCGGGGGTCCCGGGTCTCCGCCTGATCGGCGTAAGCGGCGAGGATCCGCTCGTTGTTCTTCTTGCGGTCGGCCGGTGGCCCGAGCTTTTTGGTTCCCTCGACGTTCATGATCGTTTCTACAAGCGGCTTGCTTTTGCTGTCGTCAGCCATGGAGCCCTCCTAGATTGAAAAAACTTGGTTAGGCCTATTCTCGCACCGGCCTCAATGTTTTGTTGGCCAAGGCGGATGGCCCACCTGTGAAAGGCGGATCGCCAGGAGGTACGAACAGTCGGGACGGCCGGATTTGAACCGACGACCTTCCGGCCCCCAGCCGGATGCGCTACCAAACTACGCTACGTCCCGAAGCTTCGATTGTAGTGCCTTTACCCGTTGTGGCGCGCCGGTCCGCCGTTATCGGGTGCGTTCCTCCCGTACCCGCTCCCGTACGACAATCCTGAGCGGGTTGCCGGTGAAGTCGAACTCCTCACGCAGACGGCGTTCGATAAACCGCTCCCAGGAGACCGCCAGGGCGGAACTGGTGAACAACACGAAGGTGGGGGGCGAACTCTCTGCCTGGGTGGCGTAGAGCACCTTGGCGTGCTTGCCGCCGATGCTCGGGGGCGGTGTCTTCTGCTGGGCGTCGTGAATCAGATCGTTCAGCGTGGAGGTTGGGATGCGGCGTTTCCGGGCTTCGAGCACGTGGTCGATCTGAGGAAAGATCTTGCCCACCCCTCGCTTGGTCAGCGCCGAGGTACGGATCAGAGCGGCGTAGTCCACGAACTGAAGCCGGTCGGCCACCGTCCGTTCGGTGATCTTGGCCATCTCCTCGTCCTCGACTTTGTCCCACTTGTTCAAGGCGATGATGCAGCCGACGCCGGCGTCGGCAACCTGCCGGGCGATCCGCTGATCCTGCGCTGCGGCGCCCTCGTCGGCGTCGATGACCAGGATCGCCAGATCGGCCCGGGTGATAGCTTGGCGGGTCCGGCTTGCGCTATAGATCTCAACCTCGTGGGTCTTGGCCCGCCTGCGGATCCCGGCGGTGTCCACAAATCGGTACCGCTTGCCGTTGACCTCCAACAAACTGTCCACCGAATCCCGGGTGGTCCCCGGCTCGTCGTGGACGATGCTGCGCTCCTCGCCGATCAGCCGGTTAAACAGGGCCGACTTGCCGACGTTGGGGCGTCCGACGATGGCTATGCAGGCAATCTCATCCCGGTCTTCCACCTCACCCGGCTCGGGAAGCAGGTCGAAAACCTTGTCCAGCAGGTCCCCGGTCCCCCGTCCGTGCAGTGCAGAGACCGGCATCGGTTCGCCGAGCCCCAGGCTCCACAGGTCGGCGATCTGCTGCTCCTGGCCACGATTTTCTACCTTGTTGGCCACCAGGACCAGCGGCGCCTTGACCCGGCGCAGCCGCTTCACCAGTGCCAACTCATCGGCCGTGACCCCGGCCTGACCGTCGACCACGAAAAGGATGACGTCGGCGTCGTCCATCGCCCCCAGGGCGGCGGAGGCCACCTTGCCGGTGATTGTTTTTGTGGCGTCGGCCCCCAGAGCCTCCTCGATCAGCCCTCCGGTGTCGTTGAGCATGAAGCTGCGGCCGCGCCACTCCGCCTCCACGCTCAGGCGGTCCCGGGTAAGCCCCGACATGGGACCTACGATTGAGTCCATCCGCTGCGCCAGCCGGTTTACCAGGGTCGACTTGCCGACGTTGGGCCGCCCGACCACCGCCACCCGGGGCAGGTTTGGTTCGGTCATGCCTTCAGCCTCTCTCTCATAGCTAACAAAACGCTGTCCACGACCTCGTCGATCGACAGGTCGGTTGTATCGATCACCACTGCATCGCCGGCCGCACGGAGCGGCGAGTGTTCGCGGGAGGCGTCGCGGGCGTCCCGGCTGGAAACCTCCAGGAGCGCCTCCTCTTCCGACGCCCCACGCTCGGCCGCCCGCCGGCGGGCCCGCTGCTCCTCCGAGGCGGTGAGATAGATCTTCAAATCTGCGTCGGGCAGGACGACTGTGCCTATGTCCCGCCCCTCGACAACCGCTCCCCCGGGTGCCCGGTGGATAACCATGCGCTGACGATCCACCATCCAGATCCGCACTGCCTGGTGCTGCGCGACCACAGAAGAAACCGCAGTGACATCTGGGGCCCTGATCAAACCTTCAACCGGCTCGCCGTCCAGCGTGACCCGCCCGTTGCCGACCACGATCTCGGTCCCCGGCAGCACTCCCGCCACCGCGTTCGGGTCCTCCGGCGCCAGGGCCCGGCGTATAACTTTCAGCGCCAACGCCCGGTACATGGCGCCGGTGTCGATATGGCTGGCGTTCAACCTGGTGGCGACCGCCGCCGCGATTGTGCTTTTCCCCGATCCTGCCGGGCCGTCCACTGCAATGATCATCCGGCCACTTTCTTCAGGTCGTCCAGGAATCCCGGATAAGAAACGGATGCTGCATCCCATCCCTGCACCGTTACCGGTTCCCGGGAAATAAGTCCGGCCACCGCGAAGGTCATGGCCATGCGGTGGTCCCCCGCAGCTTGCACCGTTCCGCCGGTGAGCGGAGTCGGGCCCTCGATGATCAGGCCGTCCGGCCGGTCCTCCACTTTAGCGCCTAAAGTCCTCAGCCCCTCCGCCAGCACCGCGATGCGATCGGTTTCTTTCACTCTCAGCTCGGCTGCGTCCCGGATTACGGTGATTCCTTCGGCCTGGGTGGCGGCCAGGGCGACCAGCGGCAATTCGTCGACCGCGGCGGGAACGACCGCTCCGGCGACCTCGGTCGCCGTCAGCCGGGAAGGGCGCACGATCACCGTTCCCACCGGTTCGGGGTGCTGGGCGGTCGGGATGATCTGCAGGTCGGCGCCCATGGCCTGCAGGATCTTCAGGATCCCGGTGCGGCCCGGGTTCAGGCCGACACCTTCGACCTTCACCTCCCCCTCCGGGGCGAGCACCGCGGCGACGAACCAGAAGGCCGCCGAGGAGAGGTCCCCGGGCAGGTCGAGCTCAAAACCGGGATGCCGGTACAACTCTGGCCCGCCGGTGATCCCCACCTCACCCGGCCGCCGCGTGATCCTGCAGCCCAGCCACGCCAGAAGGCGTTCGGTATGGTCCCGGGAGGCGTGGGCCTCCCGCAGGGTGGTGACGCCCTCCGCCTGGAGGCCGGCCAGCAGAACGGCCGACTTCACCTGGGCGCTGGGCACCGCAGAGGTGTAGTCGACGGGAACCAGGACCGATCCCCGCACGGTCAGCGGAGGCCGCCCTCCGGGGGATGTCTCGACGACGGCGCCCATCAGTCCCAGAGGAACTGCGACCCGCAACATGGGCCGGTTGGACAACGATGCGTCCCCGGAGAGCCTGAAGGTGCCCCGTCGCCCCGCCAGGGCCCCGGTCAGGAGCCTCATGGTGGTACCCGAGTTGCCGCAGTCCAGGTCGGCTTCCTCCGGCACCTCCCACCCGGTCCCCACAACGGTCAACTCCCCCGGGGCCGTCTCGGAAAACTCCGCCCCCAAAGCCTGCATGCAGCGTTTGGTGGAGTGGACGTCTTCGCCGGATATGGACCCGGTGATCCGGCTGGTTCCGGAGGTCATTGCGGCGAACATAAGGGCGCGGTGGGCAATCGACTTGTCGGCCGGCACCCTTATGGTGCCGGCGAGCCCGGTGACTGCGGAAAAGGTTTTGTCCACCCGCTATGCGATCTCGACCTGGTAGCCCTTTTTCTGCAGGGCCCCGGCGGCGGTTCGGGCATTTCGTGGCCCGTTCACCTCGAGATGGATCACGCCCCGACCCCCCTCCACCGAGTGGAGGATGTTCAGGTCCTCGATATTCACGCCCGCCTCCCCCACCGTTGTGGTGACCTCCGCCAGCACGCCGGGGCGGTCGGGGACCGAGATCAAGATTTCGGCCAGTTCGGACGAGGCCAAACCCGGCTTGCCGGGCAGGTCGCGGTGGGCGCGCTGGGCCTCGGTCAACATCGCCCGCAGGCGGTACCAGTCGCTGTTGTCAAGGGCGTCGGCCGCCTCTCCGAGGGTCTCCAGGAACCGGCGCAGCAACGACGCCAGCGCCGGCCGGTTTTCCTGCACAATCCCCACCCACAGGTCGGGGGAACTCCCGGCGATACGGGTCATGTCCCTGAAGCCCCCAGCGGTCAGCAGCGGCAGCCCCTCGCCCGTTTTTGCGACGTCGGCGGCAAACCCCATGAGCGCACTCGAAAGGAGTTGAGGCAGGTGGCTGGTCAGGGCAAGGGCGTCGTCGTGGCGGGCGGGGTCCAAAGAAAGAACCCGGGCACCCAAGCCCGTCAAAAAGCGCATCAGGGTGCCGTAGGCCTCGGTGGAAGTGGCCTCGGTGGGGGTGAGTATCCACAGACAGCCCGCGTAGAGGTCGGCCGTTGCCGCCCCGATACCGTCCTTCTCGCTGCCGGCCATTGGGTGCCCGCCGATGAAGTTGACGGTCCCGGGAGCCCTCCTGGTGACGGATTCGACCACCCCGGACTTGGTACTCCCAACATCGGTAACCACGCAGCCCGGCCGCATCGATGGGGCCGCCTGGGCGAACACGTCGGCGATTGCGCCCACCGGGGTCGCCAGCACGACCAGGTCCGCCTGTGAAACGGCCGCGGCAGCCGATCCGGCGGCTTCGGTGATAGCCCCCCGCTCGAGCGCCTGCTTGACCGACGACGGATCGAGGTCGAAACCGACAACGCGGTCCGCCAGCCCGCGCTCCAGCGCAGCGAGTCCCAGGGAACCGCCCATAAGTCCCAGGCCGAGAATGGCCAGGGTTTGAACCTTGGGGTTTTTTTCGATCAATGAGAACCTACTGAGTAAGGTCGGTGCGGAGCGGCTGTGCGTCCTTCAGGTAGACGTGCCGGAGTTCGGAGAGACTCTTCTCCGTATAAATATGCATCAAGATCCTGATCACCCGCGGAACCGCCCCCTCGACATTCATCTCGCACGCACACAACAACGGGACATCCACAATCCCGATCGACCGGGCGGCGGCCGCAGGGAACTCCGAGGTGATGTCCGGAGTGGCCGTGAAGATGATGGTTACAAGATCGTCCCGTTCGACGCCGTTGCGCTCCATCATCGCTTTCACCAGTTCGGCGGTAGCCTCCATAACTTCCGGCTTGGTGTCCACGGCGACTGTGGTCGCCCCGCGCAGGCCCCTTACTCGTGACATCTGGTTTGAACCTCCTCCGGCTGAGCCCCCGGTCAGAGGCCCACTTCACGATACAGCGCGTCGACCTCCGCCTGAGTCAGGTGACGGTAGGACCCGGTTTTCATGCGGCCGAGTTTCAAGGGCCCCATCCCGGTCCGGACCAGACGGAGGACCGGCCTGTCGACCGCCTCCATCACCCGGCGCACCAGGTGTTTGGGTCCTTCATGAACATCGAGTTCCACAACGGCCCGGTTTCCCCCGGGGCCTTTGCGGGAACCCAGGACCCGGACTGCGTCGGCTTTGAAGAGTTCCTCCTCTCCAAGGTCAACACCGGTGACGGTGAGTTTGCGTATCACTCCCCTGCCGATAGACCCCGCGACCTCGGCCACGTAAGTCTTGGTCACCTCAAAAGAGGGGTGGGTCAGACGGTGGGTGAGTTCACCGTCGTTGGTCAAAAGCAGCAACCCTTCGGTGGCGATGTCCAATCGGCCCACCGGGAAGACCCGTTCGTGGATGCCGATGACGTCCAGGACCGTGGTCCGGCCTTCGGGGTCCTTGGTGGTGGTGATGACTCCTTCAGCCTTGTTGAGAAGGAAGTACTGCTTGGTGGGATCGAGTTGGACCCTGAGGCCATCGACCTCCACCCGGTCGACCGCGGAGTCGATCCTCTGCCCGAGCTCCGCGAAATCCCCGTTCACGATCACCCGGCCCTGCCGGACCATGTCCTCGGCGGCCCGCCTGGAGGCGATTCCGGCCTCCGACAGTACCTTTTGGATCCGGATTCCTTCGGGGGCCGAGTCGGTGGAAGCGGTGGCGCGCTTGCGAGGAGGGATCTCCGAACCGCTACCCGGACGTGCGGATCCGCCGCCCGAAGGCCTGCCTTGCCGGGTCGTTCGGGGAGCTTGGGGAGCCGTTCGTGGGGGCTGGGCGCGGCGCGCGGCCGGGGTGCCGGGCCGGGGTGCCCGGGGCGCGGCGGGAGTTCGGTTGGCCGCTGGTTTGGAGGCACCGGTGACGCCCTGGAGCGTCTCGGCCGACCCCGCATAGGCCGTGGGAGCGGCGGTCGGCCTGGGAGGAGCCGTTTCATCCCTGCCGGGGGGCCGTCCCCGGGTGGGCGACTGCCGAGGGCCGGTCGGCCTGGGACCGTCGGAACGAGAGCGCGGGCCGGTCGGACGGGGGCCGTCAGAACGAGAGCGCGAGCCTTCGGAACGGGAGCGCGAGCCTTCGGAACGGGATCGGGGTCCGGTCGGCCTAGGGCCTTCGAAACGGGGGGCTTCCGATCGGGGGCCGTCGGAACGAGAGCGGGGGCCTGAAGGCCTTGGGCCGTCGAAACGGGGGGCCTCCGATCGGGGGCCGTCGGGCCGGGGGCCTTCGGAACGAGAGCGGGGGCCCGACTGCCTTGGGCCTTCGGAGCGGGACCGGGGGCCTTCGGAACGGGACCGGGGGCCGGTCGGACGGGGACCTTCGGAGCGGGACCGGGGGCCGGTCGGACGGGGGCCGTCAGGCCTTTGGCCTTGGGAGCGGGAGCGGGGGTCGGTTGCCGGGTTGCGGCTCCGGCCGTCAGACCTGGGTTCCGCGGAGCGAGGACGCGACTCGGACCGGGGGCCACCGGCGGCCGGCCGCCCGCGGCTGGAACCGCCCGTTCGGGGGGCCTGCGACGAAGAGTTGTAACCGGGACGAGCACCCTTGGAGGGGGGCTTTCTGCCGGACGAGGAGGGGCCGCCCCTGCTGGGCGGACGAGGATTGTTCACCCCCCCAGACTACAGACCGGGGCCGAGTCCGGACTCCATTCGCTCCACAGCCTGGCTGTCAGGCATAAATTCGGCCAGCGACGGCATCTCTGAAAGGTCGTTAAGACCCATTCGCTCCAGGAACATCTGCGAAGTGCCGTACAGGATTGCCTGTCCCGGTCCCGGGTCGCGACCGACCTCCTCAACCACCCCCCGGGTGATCAAAGTTCGGAGTACGCCGTCGCTCGACACCCCACGGATCTCCGCCAGTTGGCCCCGGGAAACCGGCTGCCGGTAGGCAACGATCGCCAGGGTCTCGAGGGCCGCCTGGCTCAGGCGCCCGTGCCTCTGTTCGCCGACAAAACGTTCAAGGTAGGGGGTGGAGTCCGGGTGCGTCGCCAGGCGCCAGCCCCCGGCGACCGATCTCAGCACTATCCCCCGCCGCTCCTGCTCGTAGCCCGTCCCCAGGCGGTCCAGCAGTTCTTCTATCTGGTTGGAGGGCAACTCGAATAGGACCGCCAGGTCGGCGGTCGGCACCGGCTCATCGGCGATGAACAGCACCGACTCCAGGTGCCGCAGCAGGTCGGCCGCCTCCTGGGTCACGCCGCCGGGGTGGCCTGAGGCCGGTAGGTGATGGCGATTTCGCCGAAGGGGTCATCCTGCTGCAGATCCACGGTCTGGCTCTTGAACAACTCCAAGACCGCCAGCAAAGCGATGACAACCTCGATGCGCGACTGCGCCGAGCTACAGATCTGGCGAAACGATCCCCCGCCTTCACTCTTCATCCGGGCTCGCAGATGACCCACCATCTCCTCCAGGCTGACGGTCACCCGGGTGATGTGGGAGGTGTCGACGGTCGATCGATCCGGGGGGGTGAGGGCCCTGACGGCGGCCCGGGCCAGCTTTTCGGGGGTGAGGCCGCCGAAGATGTCCGGCGCGGCCGGGACGAGTTCTTCGGGAAGCTCGGCGGAACGGGAGTGGTAGCCGACGTTGTCGGCCATCCGGTTGCCCAGCACCACCGCCACCTTCTTGAAGGTGGCGTAGACCACGAGCTTGTGGAGCAGCCGGTCCCGCTCCTCCAGCAGGAGCCGCAACTCCGGGTCAATCGTCGAGCGGCTCGGCAGCAGCTTCAACGACTTTAGTTCCAGCAGGGTCGCGGCCAGAATCAAAAAGCTTGATGCGGTTTCCAGGTCTACCTCACCCAGGGCGGCAGTCGCCCTCAGGTACTCCTCGGTGACGTCGGCGATGCAGACGTCCGCTACGTTCACCCGCTCTTTGGAGATCAGGTGGAGCAGCAGGTCGAGGGGTCCCTCAAAAACGTCAAGTTTTACGGCGTAGGTCACGGGTTCAACAATACCCAGCCGGCGCGTAAATCGTCCGAATCCTAGTGCCGCCTCAAGCCGATGCGGTCCCGCACGATGTGCATGGTCTCCTGAGCCGCCTCCCGGGCCCGGGCCGCGCCGGCGTCCAGGATCTTGTCCAACTGGGCCGGGTCGTCGAGGATCTCCAGGTAGCGGCGCCGGAATGGGTCGAGGAAATCGACCAACACCTCGGCCAGGCCCTTTTTGAAGTCGCCGTATCCCCGGCCCTGGTACTCGCCCTCTATTTCGGCCACCGGTCTGCCGGATACCGCGGAGTAGATCGCAAGCAGGTTGGAGATGGCGGGTTTGTCGGGGGACGCCAAGACCTCCCCTCCGGAGTCCGTGACGGCCCGCTTGATCTTCTTGCGCACCACCTCGGGCGGGTCATTCATCCAGATCAGGTTGTTGGGGCGTTCGGTGGTCTTGGCCATCTTGAAGGCCGGGTCGTCCAACCCCATGATCCGGGCCCCCTCCGCAGGGATGTAAGCGTCGGGCACCGGGAAGGTGTCGCCGAAGTCCCTGTTGAACCGTTCAGCTATGTCCCGCATCAACTCCAGGTGCTGGCGCTGGTCGTCCCCCACCGGGACCAGTTCGCCCCGGTACAGCAGGACGTCGGCGGCCATGAGGACCGGATACATGTAGAGGCCGGTGCCTATCGACTCGTTTTCGGTCCCGCGGCTCTTGTCCTTGAACTGGGTCATACGGCTCAACTCACCCATTCGGGAGACGCAGGTCAAGAACCACGTGAGCTCGGTGTGTTCCTGGACTTCCGACTGGAGGAAGAGCACAGACCGCTCCGGGTCGATCCCGGATGCGATGAGGCTGGCGGCGGCAGACCGTGAACGCCGGCTCAGTTTTTCGGGATCCCACGGCACCGTGAGGCTGTGGAGGTCCACCACGCAGAAGAAACACTGATGGAGGTCCTGCAGGGCCACCCACTGGCGGAAGGCCCCGATGTAGTTGCCCAGGTGAGGGACATCCGCCGTCGGCTTTACTCCGGAAAAGACACGAGCCATGACTTGCAACTTTCTGTTCTGAACTGCCCTTATGCTTAGGTTAAGTGCTTCGATACCTCTTTAGCAGTCCGCCCGACATTGCCGGGTTCATTCTACTTTCGGTCGCTTTTATCATCGCCCTGTCCCTCCATGAGTACGGTCACGCCCTTTCGGCCGACCTACAAGGAGACCCAACCGCAAGGTTGGCGGGCCGGCTGACCTTCAATCCCCGGTCCCACCTCGACCCGGTCGGCACCTTCATGCTGGTGATGGTCGGCTTCGGGTGGGGCAAGCCGGTTCCCTTCGCTCCCAACAAGCTGCGGAGTCAGCGTTTCGGAGCGGCTCTGGTGGCGATAGCCGGGCCGCTGGTCAACATAATCCTGGCCTTCATAAGTGCGGCAGCCCTCCTGGCCCTGGTAAGAAGCGGCGCATCGGGCGACGGGTTCACCGGGCTCCTGGGACGGTTCCTGGAGATCAGCTTGGGCCTGAACGTCACCCTGGCGTTGTTCAACCTGATCCCGGTACCCCCTCTGGACGGTTCCCGGATCCTCGGCGCGGCCCTCCCCCCGAACAAGCAGCACATCGTCTACTTCCTGGACAAGTGGGGGTTCGTGGTTCTGCTGATAGTCGGGTTCATCCTCTTCCCCCGCTTCGCGGGCCCGGTCATCAACAGCACCGCCCGCCTCATCCTGACCCTCGTCGGCGCCTAGGCGTCCGCCCGCTCCGCCAACCGGGCGGGGTGCGGGTCTTGGTCTTAAGGGGGCTTCGAACTC
>JAJCYE010000007.1 GCA_029263075.1 Actinomycetes bacterium | reverse complement strand
TCTCATCAGGGAGGAGGACTGCGCCGGGCGGGTCAAGACGTATACCTACAACGATAGCGGCAACCGCCTCACAGAGACGAATTGCTCGGGCGGCGTCACGACGTATACCCGCAACGACCGCGGGCAGCCGCTGACCCGCACCGACGCCAACGGCAACGTTACGGTCTACACCTATGATCCGGATGGGAACCTCGTTTCTCAGCTCGCGCCAGACGGCGGACTGACCACGCATACGTATCATCCCAACGGCCTCAAGGCGGCCACGACCAATCCGCTGAGCCATACGGAATCGTTCGAATACGACGCCTTCGGTCGAATGACCGCTCACATCGACTTCGCCGGCGCGCGCACCGAATACGACTACAACTTGATGGGCGATCGCGTCGAGGAGCGGAGGTACCGCACGCTCCCGGACGGCACGCCTGAGACCATCACCACTCGATTCGAATATGACGCGAGCCACCGGCTGACCAAGACGATCGATCCTTACGGATTCTTCGTGCGCCGGGAGTACGACGCCGCCGGCCAGCTATGGCGCACCTTTGATCAGTTCGGACGACCGACCCTCAACGTGTACGACGTGCTGGGTAATCTGGCGGAGGTCCAATACCCGGATGGCACATCCGAGGTGTACTACTACGACCCGGAGGGACGGCGAACGACCCTGATCAACCGGGACGGCTACGAGACTCAATACGAGTACGACCGGCTCGGCCGGCTCTTCAAGACGATCCATCCGGACGACACACCGGGCGATCCGCTCGATAATCCGTTCACCGAGATTGCGTACGATTGCGTGGGCAGGATCAGTGATCAGTGGGATGAACGCCGGAACGTCACCCACTACGACCATTCCTGCGCTCCGAATTCGCAGATCGTGACCGATGCTCTGAACAATGCCACGACCCACGAGTTCGACTCACTCGGCAATCGCGTGCGGATGACTGACGCACTCAACCATACGACCGAATACCTCCATGACGGTCTCGGTCGGCAAGTCCGCACGATCCACGATGACGGAACGATCTCCGAGACGCGGTACGACCAGACCGGCAACAAGACCCAGGACATCGACCAGGACGGTAAGATCACGCGGTACGAGCACGATCCGATGGGCCGCCTGACGGCCGTCATCCTGACGCTCGACGGCGCGGACGTCGTCACAAGCTACACGTACGACGAGCTGGGCAATCAACTCACCCAAACCGACGCCAAGGGCCGAACGACGCAGTTCGAGTATGACCGCCTGTCGCGCCGTACGCGGCGCGTCCTTCCGCTCGGTCAGGTCGAGGTCATGACGTATGACGCGGCCGGCCGACAGGACTCCAAGACCGATTTCAACGGCGATACGATCGCGTACGAGTACGATGCAGCGGGCCGGCTCGTCCGGGAGACGACACCCGATGGCGCCTACTACGAGTACGCGTACAACGGGATTGGCAAGCGGACGCTGGAGCGGATCGCCACGCCGGACGCCGGTGGTGGGTTCGCCTTCGAGGATACGGTCAAGCAGTACGACCCGCGTGGCCGGCTGATCGGCGTCCAGAATCCGGACGGCTCCTTGCTGGCATACGCGTACGACGGCACCGGTAACCGCACGTTGCTCACGACGTCCACGCCGCTGCTCACGCAAACTACGGCGTTCGAGTTCGACGAACTCAACCGCCTCTGGCTCGTGCAACATCCGGACGCCGGCGGTACGTCGATCTATACCTACGACGCCGTCGGGAATCGAGCGAGCCTGACGCTTCCCAATGGCACGGTTGCCACTTACGAATACGACACGCTGAACCGCCTGACCGTGCTGACCAACACGCGGTCCGACGCAGGCATCATCAGTCGGTATGCCTACACGCTCAGTCCGTCCGGTCAGCGTCTGCGGTGCGACGAGACGACGCCCGGCGGGAACCTCCGCGAGGTCGTCTATACCTACGACGACATGTACCGCCTCACCGGCGAGGACATTACCGATCCCGAGCACGAGGATCTCTCGATCGCCTACACCTACGACGACGTGGGCAACCGCCTGACCAAGACCCTGATCGCTCCAGGCGGGACGGCCACGACGGCGTACATCTACGACGACAACGATCGATTGCTTGCCGAGGAGGAGGCGACGGTTATCGCGAACGCCCCGCAGCGGCGGCGTGATCAATTCGCGTCGGCCGGCGCCGTGGTGCCTTCGCGCGGGATGAACGGGTCGTGGATAGTGTTCCTGTCGCTGACCGGACTGATGCTCTTTTGGCCGGCTCGGCTGCGGGTGCCGCGAGCGTCGCGCGATGGAAAACGCTCACGCCGGTCGCGGGTCTTCGTACAGACTGTGGTGCTGTTTATGCTGCCCACCATGCTGGCGGGTCCGGACAGCGTCAGTCTCATGGGCTCCTCCGCCATCAACTACGTGGCCCACGGCGACCCAGCCGACGCCGGCCTGGTGGTCACGCCCACGACATACACCTACGACGACAACGGCAACACGCTGACGCGCAGTCGGGATGTGGACACGGATACCTACGCGTTCGATTATCGTAACCGGCTTGCGGCGGCGGTGGTCCAGATCGGCAGCCCGTCCGACTCGACGTTCGATTACGACGTGGACGGCATCCGCGTCGGCAAGACGGTGGCAGGGGACAAGGCGATCGACTTTGTGGTCGACAAGAATCGGCGCTACGCCCAGGTGCTGACGGAGACGAACGTGCCGGTTTCCGGCAATCCGCCGGAATCCGTCTCCTATGTCCACGGCGACGACCTGCTCAGCATGACCCGCCCCGATTCCGGCACGTCGTATTACGCCTACGACGGCCAGATGTCGACGCGACAGTTGACGGACGCCACGGAGACCGCGACTGATGCGTATATCTACGATGCGTTCGGCGTGGGAATGCATCGCAGCGGCGCTACGGAGAACCTATATAGGTACACCGGGGAGCAGCACGATCCGAATCTCGGTTTCTACTACCTGCGGGCGCGCTACTACGCGCACGCTATTGGACGATTCCTGAGTACCGATCTGCATGAGGGCTCTCGCTACGATCCAGGCTCGTTGCACAAGCACCTGTATGCGGTTGCGAATCCGATCAGGTACCACGACCCGAGTGGAGAGGTTGCCACCGTTGGCTTCATGCTGTTTGCGCTCATCGCGTTGGCCGTGATAACAGCAATTGTATGTCTTATGCTCGGATTAGCGATACGGGATTTCCCTCCGATTGTATACCCATGGAGTGCAAATGAAACGGACTTCAATAATCATATGCGTCATTGCTGGGCTTCTTGCCTAATTGCGCTCGCCTCATGGACTGGATGCTCTCGAACGCTGGGAGATATGTGGGAGTGGTTTGGAGGCCAGGATGAGGAGCGAGATCGCGAAGCGAATCGCCAGGGCTTGCTGTGCGCAAGTGGCCTGCGAAGTCGTCCGATTAGCGAATGGGTAGGTGGTTGCCAGACTTCGTGCGTTAATCGCGCGCCAGGAACTCCTTGATCACGCTTCGTGTTTGCGAATGAACGGGTGCGTGCTGTCGGTGTGAATAGATGAAGGTTCCGATACCCACGCAGTTCGAGCTGTCGAGTTTCTTGTGATCCTACGAGCACCAGCCAGCTCGTATGGTTTGACCTGCGGCGATTGACGGGAATGTGATGGGCTCAAGTGTGACTTGTGCGACGGTGGACGCCGTAGTAACGACTGCAGGTTCGGTATGCGTTCCCCTGACGCGCAGAATGTAGAAACTGAGAAATGCGATTTGTGGACCACCAGGGGAAATGTTGTCTTGGTGCATTCCGTGGCGCGCTCATGACGACGACGCTTGTTGTTGGCGTTGCAGCCACGTGGGGCGGGCACTGCCCGCCGCGAGCCTGAATCGCGATGCGGTATAGCATGCGTATTATCGAAGCGAAGCGAAGCGTGTGGGAACATTGAGATGAAACCTATGAATCCGCGTCAGCAATGTGGCTTTGGTGTCTTCGGTGCGGCGCTTGCCTTGACGACGCTTCTCGCCGGTACGGCGGTTGCGGCCGAAGGTCCCTGCGATGCAGGCGACGCCCATCAAGTCGGGATCGAAAGAGGTGGGAAACGGATCACGACGGTCCATCATCGCCGAGACAAGTCGGCGGGCGTCCGGGCCGCGGCTCGCGCGGTTGGTGGCGCCATCGTCAACGGCGACTTCGCGGACGGGCTCAACGGTTGGACGCCGACCATTCAGGGCGGAGGCGCCGCGCCCGGGACTATCTTCGTCGAGAACGAGCAGGCCGTGTTCCTGGAGGGCGATTCGTTTCTGATTACCCTCGAACAGTCGTTCGTCATGCCGGATCGGCCGGAGACGCTCTCGTTTGACCTGATCTTCGATCCGGGCTTTGACGTGACCGACAACTTCATGCCCGACGCATTCGAGGCGCAGCTTCTCGATAGCATCGGTGACTCGGTCGTACCCACGTGGAATTTCGACGCCACTTCCTTCTTCAACGTTCAAGAGGACCTGAGTGAAAACCGCGGCCCCGGCGTCACCTTCGACGGCCTCACCGTGACGCTGGATTTGACGGGCGTTCAGGCCGGCACGACCGTCACGCTCTACTTCGACCTGATCGGGGCGGACGACGACATGGCCAGCGGAGTACGCATCGACAACGTCATACTCGTCGGTGGCAACGAACCACCCGAATGCCACGCCGGCGGCCCGTATGTGGCTGAGTGTGCGGAGGCGGATACGACGGTTCTGCTCGATGGTAGCGGTTCGACCGATCCTGATCCGGACGACGTGTTGGCCTACGAATGGACGACCGATTGTGCCGGCGGAGCATTCGACGATGTTGCGTTGGCCATGCCGACGCTTACCCTTCCTGCAGCCTGCCCGGACTTCCCCGAGTGCGGCGTGACGCTAACCGTGACCGACTTGGCCGGCGAATCCGCTACGTGCTCCTCCACGGTCACGATCGAGGACACCACAGCGCCGGAGGTCACCTGCCCGGACGACATTGCGACCTCAGGTGGCCCGGGCGGGGCGATCGTCGAATTCGAGATTACGGCAAGCGACGCATGCGATCCGGCTCCCGTCGTGACAGCCAGCGTCCCGTCGGGGTCGGTGTTCGATCGAGGCGTGACTACGGTGACGGGGGCGGGCGCCGATGCTTGCGGCAATGTGCAGACGTGCATGTTCGACGTGGGCGTCTCGTGTTTCGCCGTCAATCACTTCATGGTGGGGATCAGAGATCGCGATTGCGAAGGCATTACCCTGCTGGAAGTCACGAGCATGGACGGAAGTACCGAGTTGGTCAATGTCTACGTTCCGGATGGCAGCGATGACGATGACGATGACGATGACGATGACGACGGCGACGACGACGGTGATGACGACGGCGACGACGGCGACGACGGCGACGAGCCCGACGACGACGACGACTGATCGTCTCAACGAGACGGCGCTCCACCCCGCTCGGCGGTAGCGTTGGTAGTCTGGATGGAATGCAAAGAGCCAGCGCCTTCGTGCGCCCAACAACTGCGGGGATCTGAGATATGTGCGGGATCATCGCAGTGCTCAAGAAGCGTTCGACCCGAGCGGCCCCCGATCCGGCGGTACTGACCGCCGAAACGGAGTCGGCCCTGGAGAGGCTCACCGACCCTTCTTTGCGTCTGGTGGACCGCTTGGCCGCTGCGCAGGGACACCTGGCCGAGGTGGATCGGCTCCTCAGGTCGACCCCCGGCCTCATCGCCCTGGTAGGTAACCCCGGACTGGCCTCGCGATTGGAGGACCTGAGCGGCGACCTGGTGCAGCAGGTCGATGGAGTGGACAGCGAGATCGACTCCGCCCTGGGCAGCGTCACGCCCGATGAACTGGAGCGGGTCAACGCCGGGATGATCCGCCTGAAGGACACGCTGTGGGCGGTTCGTAGCGACCGCCTGGGGACCGGTAGAGAGGTTTTTCGTCTGGCCGGCCCCGACTCCTCAGCATCGGCGATCGAGGCCTACGGATCCATCCAGACGGCGCTGGCCGCCATCGACCGGCTTGAGGTGCGGGGGAGGGACTCGGCCGGCCTGCACGTTCTGGTGTGGGGCCACGGCTTGGATCTGGATGACCCGAAAGTTGCCGAACTGATCGCCCGCCGGAGCGATCCCCTGTTCACTTCGGGCGTGGTGCGCGCGGGCGCGGGCGTACTGGGATTTGTATACAAGGCGGCGGCCGAGATCGGCGAACTGGGGGACAACGTAGCCGCAATCCGGCGGGGAATTGCCAACGATGTTTTGCTCCGTGAGGCGCTGCAGTCGCCGTCGGCCCGTGCGACCGTACTCGGTCACACCCGCTGGGCCAGCGTCGGGACCATTTCGGAAGCCAATGCTCACCCCCTTGACGGATTGGAGGAGTCGCCGGGCCTTCTGCAAGCTCCCCATCTGGTAGCGGTGTTGAACGGTGATATCGACAACTACCAGGCACTGGTGGCACAACAGTCGTTGGAGATTGCAGGCGTCATCACCACCGACGCCAAGGCCATCCCGGTGCTGACCGCCCGCCGGGTCGTGGCGGGGGAGACGATGGACCGCGCGTTCGCGGATACCGTCGCCGAACTCGAAGGGTCTATGGCCATAGTGGCCAGCTCCGCCGCACACCCGGACAAGCTCCACCTGGCGGTCCGGGGGAGCGGGCAGGGCCTGTATGTCGGGATGGCCGAAGATGGCTATGTAGTCGCCAGCGAACCCTACGGGGTTATAGAGGAGGCGGGTTCTTACCTCAGGATTGACGGCGACAACACGGCCGGGCGGATCGTCGTTTTGGATGCCGACCAAGCCGGCAGTGCCCAAGCCGTGGACCGGCGGGGCTACGACGGCCGGGAATTGAAAGTAACCGCCGAGGACCTGCAGTACCCGGAAATCACCACCCGCGATATCGACCGCCGGGGTTTCCCCCACTTCTTGTTGAAGGAGATCACCGAAGCCCCCGAGTCGTTCCGCAAGACCCTACGCGGCCGGGTGGTTCAAGGTGACGGAGGTCTTAGGGTCCTGCTGGATGACCGGGCGATGCCGGAGGCGCTCCGGGAGGGCCTGCGGGCCGGCCGGTTCCGCAGGGTGGTCGTGATCGGGCAGGGCACTGCAGCGGTGGCTGGTCAGTCGGTTGCGGCGGCCATTGCAGATGCGCTCAGCCCGCTGGGGACAATTGTCACCGCAACTACCGCCTCCGAGTTGTCGGGGTTCGGACTTGACGACGACATGAGTGACACGGTGGTCGTCGCCATCAGCCAGTCCGGTACCACTACCGACACCAACCGCACCGTCGATATGGTCGCCTCCAGAGGCGCCACGGTGGTGGCGATAGTGAACCGCAGGAATACCGAGTTGGGCGAGAAGTCGCACGGAGTGGTCCATACCTCCGACGGCCGGGACCTGGAGATGAGCGTCGCCTCCACCAAAGCCTTCTACGCCCAGGTCGCCGCCGGGTTCCTTCTCGGTTTGGCCATGGCCGACGCTGCGGGCTGCGCCGACCGGCAGCGAACGTCTTCGCTGTTGTCCTCCCTGCTGGCGATGCCCGACGCCATGGGTGAGGTACTTAAGATGCGGGAGCAGATCGCCGCGATCGCCGCGCTCCACGCCGCCCGCCGCCGCTACTGGGCCGTGGTCGGCAGCGGTCCCAACCGGGTGGCAGCCGCCGAGGTGAGGATCAAACTCTCTGAACTCTGCTACAAGTCGGTCGCCTGCGACTCCATCGAAGACAAAAAACACATCGACCTGTCGTCCGAGCCGATGATCCTGGTATGCGCCGCTGGGTTGGAGGGCTCCAACGCCACCGATGTCCAGAAAGAGATCGCGATCTACCGGGCGCACAAGGCGGTGCCGGTAGTCATTGCATCCCAGGGGCAACGTGGGTTCGACGCGGTCGACACCATCCTGGTCCCGGCCGTGCACCCGGACGTCGACTTCGTGCTTTCTGCTATGGCGGGCCACCTGTTCGGTTACGAGGCCGCATTAACCATCGACTCCTGGGCGCGTCCCCTGCGGGAGATGCGGTCCGCGGTTCAGGAACTGGCCAGCGCCGGGATGACGGCGGAGTCGGTCGTGCTGCATCTGGTGTCCCGGATCAAGGTGCCGGCACGCCGGTTCCTGGAAGCGGTCACCGACGGGGGTTGTGACGGCGTTATGAACCTGGGCCCGGCAATGCGCCTGGGCCTGCTTTTGCGCTGTGCCATCGGGGATCTTCCAATCGAGTTCTACGAGTTGGAGAGGGGGGCGGGAACCGGTCCCCGGGCCTTCCTTGACGAACTCGTCACCGTGTTGACGCAGGCCATCGACGACCTGACAAGGTCAATCGACGCCGTGAAACACCAGGCGAAGACGGTTACCGTCGGCATCTCCCGCTCCGAGGAGGGGCTGTTCGGTCTGCCCTTGGTCAAAGAAGTGCTGCGGGTCGGTGCGACCACCGAACTGCTGGGGTACCGGACGTTGCGGACCCTGGCCGCCCTGGACCCGGCGGTGGAGGCCGTAACCGGATTCACCCGCTACGTGGTTGAGGGCGACGTCCGTGCGGGGTCTGCCACCATCCACGTCCGGGACAAAGGGGGCGTTGCGGCGGATATGAAGTCCCGGACCGACAGCGATCCGCGCCTGCGGGGTACCAAGCGGGCGTCTCTGGAGCGGGCCGAGGTCGAGGTTACCGTGGGGCGGAGCGACGACCGTCCCGTGATCCTCATCCCCGAGCGTAAGGGTGACGTACCGCAGGGACTGACCCTGCTTCACGTGAAGTTTAGGGACCACCTCCCGGCGGAGCAGGCACGGGACGTGCTACTGGGCTACCGGCCGGCGCGCTACGAGGGCCTTGTCGCCGCGGTAACCGAAACCGAGTACAGCTTTTCGGAGGCTCTCCTGGCAGACCTGTCAATGCCGGAGTTACTGGTGGAGCCGGTATTGGATCTGGCCGAAAGGTGGCGCACCGGCGCCTGAGCGGCGTGGCTTTTGAAGTGCCGCAATCGCTCCCGGACCGGGAGCGAGCACCCTATTTGGTGTTCTTCGCCACGAAGTTCATGATCGTGCGGCTGGGGATGTTGATCTTGTGTTTGGTCTTAAGGTGCTCCGAAACCACCCTGATCAGATCCTCAGTGTTTTCGGCGGCGAAGTGTCCTTTGCAGGATGCTCCGACGTCCACTCACTTGAACTGGGGCATGACAACTCCTGTAGCGACGGTTGGCCGGACCAACGAGTGGCCCGGTACACGTGTGACAGAGGTAGAGATCAGACGCGGTCGGGGCGGCTCATCTTGGTCCACTTGGTTCCGTCGGGCATGACGGGGGCCAGTCCCTGGGTCAACATCCGCACCGGGATAACCCACTCGTCCTTGGGGTCTTCCTCGGAGTTCACGTCGATGACGCGCACCCGCTGGGGGGCGTCCTCGGTGTACTCCTTGTGGCTGAAGTTGAGGGTGGCCTTGCCTTCGACGAAGGTTGGTGGCTTGCCGGAAGGAAGGCTGATCTTGAGATCCATATCAAAGACCTCGGGGTCGGCCGACGGGGGGTTGCTCGGCTCTAGGACCACACGATGGGTGGCGGCGAGGGTGCACTCACCCACGACGGACAGGACACCGGGCTTGTCCGGGCGTTTTTCATACTTGGCTTTGAACTCGCCGCATGGCCTGGGCATTAAGTCTCCTTTGTTATCACAAGATCCAACCTGCACTTCAAACGTAGCACAGTGACTGTCGCTACTTGCCTTTACGATAGGTCTCTGTGAAGTCGGTTCTGGCATCAGGATGTACGGGTAAAGGGGAAGCCATCTTTACGAACGCGGGGACTACTGACAGCCATGCTGGTTGAGCTGGGGATCACCAACTACGCGGTCATCGACCGCATCAAGGTGGCCTTCGGCTCCGGGTTCAACGTGCTCACCGGTGAAACCGGAGCCGGCAAGTCGATCATCCTTGACGCCTTGGGGCTGCTCTTGGGCGACAAGGCGGACCCGCGGGCCATCCGGGCGGGGGAGCCGCAGGCTTACGTCGAGGGTATTTTTGAGGTGACGCCCCAGTCGGCGGCGGCCTTGTCGGAGTTGCTCGAACTGGACGTCGCGGCCGACGGGCTCATCGTCTCCCGGGAGGTCAACGCATCGGGCCGCAGCGTCTGCCGGGTCAATGGTAGGGCTTTCCCGCAACGCAAACTGGCGGAAATAGGCAGCCTCTTGGTGGATGTCCACGGCCAAAGTGAACACCTGTCGCTGCTCCGGCCTGCCGAACACATTGAACTGTTGGACCGCTACGCGGGGCTGGGCGACCTGAGGGCCGCCTACGCCCGGGTGGTGAAAACGCTTACCGGGACCCTCAAGCAGATCCGGGCGTTGGAGCAGGAGTCCGCCGAGGTGTCGGGGCGCAAAGACCTGCTGGCTTTTCAGGCTCAGGAGATCTCCGCCGCCGGCCTTCGTGCCGGCGAAGAGGAGGCGTTGACCGGCGAGAGGACGTTGCGGGTCAACGCGCTTCGGATCCACGAATTGGTGGGGCTGGCCCGGACTGCGCTGGTGAGTGACGACACGGGCCAGCCGGGGGCGGTCGAGTTGATCGGGCGCGCGGTCCAGTCGCTGGCGGAGCTGGGCAGGATCGATCCGAACATGCAGGGGGCGGGGCAAACCGCCCAGGCTGCAGCTCTGCAACTTGAGGATCTGGTGCGGGAACTCAGGGACTTCGCCGAGGGGGTGGAGTACGACCAACTCCGGCTGGATGAAATCGAGGAGCGGTTGAACCTCATCTCGTCCTTGAAGCGCAAATACGGGGACAGTGTCGAGTCGGTGTTGCAGTACGAAACGCAGGCGAACGTCGAACTCAACCGGTTGAATAACCAGGGCCTATCGGTGGCGCACCTGCAGTCCGAGGCCCGGGCCCTGCGCAGTGAAGCCGCCGGGCTGGCCGGGCAACTCTCCGCCGGGCGCCGGGAGGCCGCCGCCAGGCTGACCTCGGCGGTCGAGGAGCAACTTGACGGTCTGGGGATGGCGGGTGCCCGCCTGGGTGTGTCGTTTGGTTCGGTCGCGGATCCCTCCGGCCTGGAGCCGGAGACCGGTGCCGCGGCCTGCGTCGTGGTGTCGGGGGCCCTGGAGCCGTCCGGAGCGGGGGTGGAGGGGCCCCTCAAGTTCGATGTAACGGGCGTGGACCGGGTGGAGTTTGTCATCTCATCCAACCCGGGCGAGCCACTGCGTCCGCTGGCTACCGTGGCGTCGGGCGGGGAGACCTCTCGGCTGATGCTCGCTATAAAAGGGGTGTTGTCCCAGGCGGATGCGGTCCCCATTTTGGTATTCGATGAGATCGACGCTGGGATCGGTGGCCGGGTGGGGGAGGCGGTCGGACGCAGGTTGTGGGATCTCGGCCGTCATCATCAGGTGGTGGCAGTTACCCACCTGCCCCAGATTGCGGCATGCGGAGACCGCCATCTGGCGGTCCGGAAGTTGACGGACGGGGGGCGTACCACCACGCAGGTGATCCAGGTTGAGGGGGACGATCGGGTGGCCGAGTTGACTACCATGCTGGGATCGGACACTGAAGCCACCCGAAGCAAGGCGGCGGAACTGATGGCGGGGGTGGGGCCTAAAGCTGGCAGGGCGGGCTGAGGGGATTTTCTCCTTTGGCCTTTTGCATTTCCCGGAACTTCATTCCGAGGAAGGGCGCGGTGAAGGTTCCGATGGGGACGTTCTTGAAGTAGGCGTAGTGGGCGGCAAGAAGGTGGCCGCCGCACTCGTCCCAGAGGGGACCGCTGACCAGGCCCTGTTTCGCAACGTCCTCGGCAACGATGATGCCGGCGGTGACGATGTTGCCCGGCCGCTCCATCTCCTCCGGAGCGTTCTTTTCCAGGAGCGCCTGCATGGACTCCATCATTTCGGTAACGTCCAACAAGTACCTCCTGTATGGCGAATATGGGTTCTGGTGGGGGGCTCGCGCCCGACCCTGGCGAACCCAATGATACTTGGAGTGAGTTTACTAGCCGACCGGCGGACGTCGTTGGCGGGCTCCTGAAACGCGCCGGCCGTCGTTTAGACTCCTCATGTGTTAGAAACCTTCACTCCAGACACGTTTTCGCCCCGGATTGGGGAAACCTTCACCGTGGAATCCGGCACGGACCGGCTGGTAATCCAACTGGCCGAGGTGGAGGTGGTCGGTCCCGGCTCTGATGCGGGCCGAGTCCAGTTTTCGCTCACGTTTACGGGTCCGGTTGCGCCGCTTTGGGGCCAGCGCACTTACCGGCTGAACAACCGGGCGCTGGGCGCTTTCGACCTGTTCCTGGTGCCGCTGGGTGCCCGGGACGAACAGATGCTCTATCAGGCGGTATTCACCTAGAGCGGGTTCCCCGGCCTGGAACGGACTCGGACTCGGACTCCAGGGCAGGTTCCCTCCACTCCATCAGCAGGTAGACCTCCCCGTCCTGCAACTGGCGGAACCCCAGCCGCTGGTACAGCCGGAGGGCGGGGTTGAATTTTTCCACGTGGATACTCAGCGACCTGCCGGTTGCCGCGGCCTCGGACTTCAGGTCCGAGATGAGGAGCGAACCCGCCCCGCGGTTGCGGTGCTCCGGCAGCAGCGAGATGTCCACGATCCGGATTTCCGAGTCCCAGCGGTCGACAAGTAGCCGGCCGGCAGGTTCTCCGTTGATCACGACAACATGCGCACTCATGCCGGGGTAGTGCTGGGCGTAGTGAACGGACTGCGCGCCGAACTGCTGGGCAACAAAAACATCCTTTTGCTGGCGGGTCCAAGGGACCCGGGCCAACTCCTCCTCCCGCGTTCCCGAGTAAACCGACAGCAGGAAGGGTGCGTCCGTGGCCTCGATGGGACGTAGGGTCACCCGCACCGCTACGGCCGGGGCGGGTAGATGCCCACCAGGGCGATGTTGAAGTAGCAGGTCAGATAGGGCTGAAGGTTGTTGTGGGGTTGTTCGCCCCCGGTCGCCGGTAGAGCCTCGGCGGCTAGCGTCGCATTGGTAGGCCCACCCGGCGCGTAGACCGCTGCTCCATCGGCCCGGGCGATCGAGTTGCCCGTCGGCGTCGTACGATTGGCCGGCCCCGCGTTGCTCTGCAGGGTGTGGGTGTGGGCCGGCATCTCGTTCTGGCGGATGGTGACGGCCGCGGTGCCTCCGGACTCGCCGACCGAGCGTGTTGATAGGCCGGGACCGTGCCCGGAATGCATGGCTGCGCGCCCCTGGAGGTTGGGAAGCCCGAAGTTGGACTTCCCGTCGCCACCGTAGGTAGTTCCGATCAGGGAGAACAGGGCGGTGTTCTGCGATATCGGCAGCAGCTGGCCGTCGCACCAGGCCCAGCCCCGCGGCGGGTAGTTGAAGGGAAAGATCCGGATCTCAGCGATAAAAGGTTCTGCCATATCTAAACTCCTCTAGTTGCGTGCCGGATAGATCCCGTACAGAGAAATGATGTAGTTGACGCACAGGTACGGCTGCAGATTTGTGTGCGGTTGGGAGCCGCCGACCGGACCGACGGATTGAGCTGCCATGGCGGTCGACGGGTCGCCCGCCTGGTATAGCGAGGCCGCCGTGGACTCAGCAAGCAGGTTGGCGGTCGGGTTGGGGTTGTTGCCGAGCGCTCCGGTGGCTTGCAGCGGATGGCTGTGGGCCGGGAGCTGATTGGTGGTCAGGGCCACCGCCTCGCTACCGCCGTTCTGGCCCAGGGTGAAGTTGTTGCCCTGGTGTACCGGTATCCGGCCGCGGAGGTCCGGCAATGCGAAGGTGGTTTTGCCGTCTCCGCCGTAGCTGGTGCCGATCAGGGAAAACAGCGTCTCATTTTGATCAATCCGCAGGAGCTCTCCTGAGCAGAACAGCCATCCAGCAGGAGCGTAGTTCCCGGCAAACATGCGGACTTCTCCAACAAAAGGTTCAGACATATTTGGTCCTCCGTCAGTTCCGGCTCGGGTAAAGGCCCTGCAGGGCGATGCAGAAGTTCAGCGTGAGGAACGGCTGCATGTTCTGGTGGGGCTCAGATCCACCGACAGAGGAAATCGAACCCGCGTTCATCGCGGCGAGGCCGGCCGGGGCGTGATAGGGGTTGGCAGGTGCCGCCTTTGCCAGCAGGGTCCCGGAAGGAACCACCTCCGTCCCATCGGCAGAAGAGCCGTTGAGGGTGTGGGTGTGCCAGGGCATCTCCTTCGTCGAGAGGGCGTGACTCTCCTCGCCGCCACGCTCGCCTAGCCTGTGTCCGGAACCGGGGTGGATCGGGGTCCGGCTCCGTAGGTCGGGTAGCGCGAAGTGATCGACTCCGTTGCCCCCGAATGTGGTACCCAAGAGCGAATACAGCGTCTGGTTCTGGCTGATCGGCAGCACTTGCCCGTCGCACCAAGCCCACCCCTTCGGGGCGAACTTGAAGCTCAGTATCCGGATTTCGGAAAGGAACGGCTCAGCCAATAGGTTCTCCTTACTCGTGTCGGTTGTCAGGGAGGGGTACTGATGGGTCCGGCGATGAGGGTGCAGCCGCTAGCGGCGCTGGCGCTCCCGGTGTTGGTCGAGGCCAACCTGGCGCTTGCGTCCGCACTGGGGTGGCCGGTGTTGACCAACTGACACACCGCCGCAGCTACGACCCTGTCCAGCGCCAGGTAGGTCGGTAGCGAATCAACCGCAACTCCCGCGGGAACGCTATTGCCCCGGATGTCGGTCCGCACCGTGACCGTCCCGCCGCCCTGGGAGTCCGCGGCGACGTAGATCGCGCTCAGCGGGAAGCCGGTCGTGTCGGACGGGATGACATCGTTGTTGGTGACGGTGATGTCGTGCGGGCCGGATCCGGCGGCGGACAGCGGACCGAGAACCTGGATGTTGATTCCCCGGGCGACCGGCGTCTGGCGGATGGTGTTGCTGTCGTAGAGGAGGGTTGCCGTGGTCGCCCCCTGGATCACGGTACGGATTCCGCTCCCGATGGGCGACCCGGAACCCGAAACGGCAGGGTTGCCGATCAGGTTGCCGCGGATCTGTCCGCGGATTGCCCCGCCGGTGGATGTGGAGGCGCTGGCGACATTGATCGCATGGGACGAGCCGGCGATGGTGTTTGGCATGGTCATGGGAACCGTCGGCGTCCCGTTGTTGAGCATCTTGAAGGTGAGGGACGCGTTGCCGGACTGTTCGAAGCTTGCGTGTAGCCCGTTGCTGGTGAAGCTGGAGTTTTGGACGACAAAGGCGTTGGTTGTGTCGTCCCCGATCTGGCCGCTTCCCTGGGCCTGTACGGTGACCCCCCGTGCCGGCCGGTTGTTGGCGAACGTCGCCCCGTCGATCGACCCCTTCGTCATGACCGCGGTGCCGCTCATCTCGATCAAGACCGAGTTGCCGCCGGACGTGGTTCCCAGGTTGTCGAAGTGGCTGGCTCCGGTAATAGCAAGGTCGCCGAGAGTCCCGCTGGTGTTCGCGACAAGCACATTCGCCAGTTCGGAGGCGGTAACCGAAATCGCGTCCCAGGAGGACGACCCGAACAGGTTCGCGAGCCTGATGCCGACGTCGTCGGAGTCGTCGCCGCTGCCCGACACGTTGACCCCGGTGAGGTCCAGACCGGTGACCGAGATGCCGTTGATGCCGTTCTCCAGGCTGTTGGTGATATTCATGTGCCGCAGGTCGACCTCTCGGGTCGAGTTGAGCGAAACGCTGTCCCCGGTTGTGTTTTGGATCGTGCCGCCGGAGCCGGCCGAGCCGGTGCCGGTGACCTTCAGCCCCCCTGCGGTGCCGGTGCTGCTGAGCCTGATGCCGTTCACCGATCCGTTGGAAGAGATGCTCTGGAAGCTGGCGTCGTCGGCGCCGATGTCGGTGTCGGCTACGTTCAACGCGGTGCCGCTTGAGGTAGTGATCGTGTTCCCGTTTCCTGTCACCTCAATAATCCCGCTCGACGTGGCTTCGATCCCCTTTCCGCTGGTGGTGTCGATATCCAAGGAGCCGTTCAGGAACCGCAAAGTGTGCCCGTCACTGGAGGTGAACCGGATGGCGTCGGCCGTGCCGGTGTTGAGCACCTTGGAGGAGCCGCTGAAAATGGTCGACCCGCCGGAGTTCGAGTGGACTACGATCCCGCCCTCGGGGTCGGCGCCGTCGGCGATGTTACCGCTCAGTGTCACCGCGCCCGCTGCCCGGCCGGTTATCTCGGCCGTCCCGCCGGGGCCGTCGTTGATGGCGCCCGAGTAGCTGAAGTCGCCGGTTCCGGCGTTGACGTCCACGGCGAATCCGGCGGCCCCCGAGATGGTTCCCGAGGTGGCCGAGAAGGTGGTTCCACCGTTGAAGTCGAAGTTGATGCCGTCGATCGCGCTGTTGGTGGAGGTCACCGTTGAGAATGCGAGGCTCGACCCCGGGGTGTTGACGACGTTGATAGCGGGACCGCCGGTGGCCGTGACGTTGTCCACGCCGGTGCCGCCGGCGGCCACAGTGACCGTGCCCGCGTTGTTGAGGAAGAACGCGGGGGTAGCCCCGGTGGTCGTCAGCGACAGGTCGGTGAGCAGGTTGTCCCCGAAGGTCGTCGATCCGATCGTGTTGATCAGCCGGATGGCGCCGCTACTCGAGCTACCCACTGTGATGTCGTCAAAGAAGCTGGAGCCCATGTCGGTGACGGCCGCATCCAGGGCCCTTGCCCCGTTGGTTGTGATCGAGATCGTTCCGGCCGCCAAGAAGTTGACGGTGCTTGCGTTGCTGAGCCGGACGCCGATCGAGTCGCTGGTCGCCCCGGTGGCCGCAGAGTTGTCGATGGTCAGGTTGCTGATGTTGAACGTCCCGGTGGTCGAGTCAAGCTCGAGGCTGGGCTGGGTGCCCGCGACCCCGGTGTCGATGATCGCCACATCGTCGATTGTCCCGCCGGTGTCACCCAAACCGCCGGCGATCCCGCTTCCGGCGCCCGAAGGGTCAATCTGGAGGCCGCGAACGACGTTGTTGTCGTCGAGCACCACCACATCGACGTCGCCGTCGGTGATTGTAGGCCGGTTGGAGGGGAGGGCGGTGTGCAGGGTGTCGGGACCTATCACCAGGTCGGCGGCCTCGCCGATCAAGCTTTGATTGGATTTCAGGTCGATACCGCTGGACAACCCGGTGGTGGTGTTGTCCCCGTCGAATACGAAGATCGTGTGACCGGCCAGTGATGCCGTCTCGGCCTGGGCCAGGGTGTCGAACGGCGCCGTTGAGGTGCCGTCGTTGCCGGCGGCGTTGTTGTTGACGTACCAGACGCACCCGGTGAGGTTGATGGTGACCCGGCCTACGTCGGTCAAGGGGGTCGGCGTGTTGTTGTCGGTGAGGGTGTAGTCGAAGAAGTCGGAGGTGTCGGTACAACTGTCGGCCGGGTCCGATGTGTAGACGAAGTCACCGTCGGCTTCGATGATCACCGTGCCCCCGTCGTTCGAGGTCAACGTCCCGGGAACCACGCTCAGGGGTCCGGGGCCTTCACCGCCGACGTCTCCGTCGAGGATGGAGGCCGTGATCGTCTTGCTGGGCCCCGTGACC
>JAJCYE010000006.1 GCA_029263075.1 Actinomycetes bacterium | reverse complement strand
CCGTAGTGCAAGAAACCTACCGCCAGGTGGATCAACCCCTGATAGAACTTGCGATCCTCCTCCGGCGCCTCGGCCCAGTGCTCTTCCAGCGTCTCATGCGATAAGAAGTACTGGCCCGCTTCAAAGAGGCGGACGCCCTCAACCAGATACGCCGTACTCATACTTCGAGTGTTACACCGACGACGGAGTCGGGCTGGGCTCCAGCGGGGCTTCCGGGCTGGACGACCGGGTGGAGGGGTCCCTCAGCGCCGGTTCGGTGGTAGGCCTGGTGGTTTCAGACGGCACCAACTTGGGCGGCGCCACTCCGGGAAACTCCCCCTGGAACCCCGGGAACCCCGAGAACGCCGACTCAACATCCTGATCGGTGACCTGACGCTCAAAACAGTTGCGGCCGGCGCTGTGGGTGCGGTCGCCGGGATAGGACCCGAACTCCCGGGCCCGGGCGTCGTTCGAAGAAGCGTGGAAGGTGGCGCAAACCTCGTAGCTGCGGTCGGAGATCTTGCGGTACTCGAACAGCTCCCCGGTTTCCGGGTCCTCGCGGGGGTCCGAACCGTAGCCGATCTGGCGCAGGACCTCATCCTCGACCACGTCCAGGGATTCCGGGAGCGCGCCTTCCTGACGGACCTGAGCCGACAGGACGTAGTGAAGCTGGCTGACGCGGTTGCGGCGCTCCTGGTCCGCCTTGAACTTTCGGGCGGTTCCCGGGGAGCCAACGGCCATCAGGCCCGCCACCACCAGTCCTACCACCAGCACTGTGGCCAGAGCACCGACCATGGCTCGATTTTTCACTGCGACACCTCCGGCTCTACCGATTTAGTGTTGGCGCCCCGGCTGCCCGGGATGGCATTCAGCTCGCTGCGGTAGTAGAGGTAAATCAAGCCCACAACCGCAAGCACTCCCCCAGCCCGCACCAGGAATCTGGGGGTCAGGTCACCGCCGAGGAACGCGCCGACGGTCACCATCATGGTCACCAACGTGGCCACCGTCACCGCGAACAGGTTGACGTAGATAAAGCCCGTGCGAAGTGTCCCCAAGGCATCCATCTCGCCGGACTGGACCCGCCGGCGGACCATCAGGCTGAGGTAAAGGAAGATCGGAAAGGCCACGATCGCCATCGAGACGCCAACCCGAACGGCGCCGCTGTCGCCAGAATCGAACGTCCGCAGAGGGTCCGGGAACCAGAACTCGGCGAGACCCCACACGAGCACCAGGACACCGATGGCCGATATATAAAGCGTCGCGGCGGCCAGCAGGTTGATGAAGACGTCCTTGGGGGAGATGGGGTCACCGCTGTCCAGTCCTTTTTCCCGGCTGGAGTTGACCGAAACCACCACTACCGTGACAACGACTCCGATCAGCAGGAGCGGGAAAAGCAGCCCGATCAATCCCACCACTCAGGCCGTTTCCGCCGGAGAGGGCGAGTCGGGAGCGGGGGCGGCGTCCCGGGGCTCCTTCAGGTCGGAGAGGTAGTAGAGGAAAACAAATCCGGCGATCAGCAGGATTCCGATACCCCGGACCGCGAACTGCGCCGTCAAATCCCCTCCCAAGAAGTTGTAGATGACGGTGATCAGGTCGACGATGGTGGTTATCGCCAAGAGGAACAAGGTCAGGTAGGTGAGGACCTTTTTGACCATCGAACGTTCCGACATCTCGCCGGACGCAACCGATCGCCCGATCTGGCGGCTCATGTAAAGGAATACCGGGAAGGCAACGACGAGCATGGCGATGCCCGTCCGGATCGGCTGGCCGGTGACGTAGGTGTCCAGAGGGTCGGCAAACCAGTGGTCGGCGAGGCCCCAGATCACAAAGGCGGCGCCCAGGGCGCTCAGATACAGGGTGAGGAAGTTTAAAAGGTAGACGAAAACGTTCTTTGGGCCATGGTCCGCCACCGCTCACTCCTTCTCAAAGACTCCCTTCAGTTTACTCCTGGTTTACCGCGAAAAAGCGCAGGCCTCTTTAGGCCTGCGCTCAGTCGCTACTTCGGAGTTAGCCTTTTTCGACGGGTACCCCGACCAGGGAGCCGTACTCGGTCCACGAGCCGTCGTAGTTCTTGACGTTGTCGAAGCCGAGTAGTTCACGCAACACGAACCAGGAGTGCGAAGAACGCTCGCCGATCCTGCAGTATGCGATGACCTCGGGCAGTTCGGACGTAATGCCCTCGTTCTTGTAAAGCTCAACCAACTCGTCCGCCGACTTGAACGAACCGTCGTCCCGGGCGCACTTCGCCCAGGTGATGTTGGCCGCGCCGGGGATGTGGCCCGGAACCTGCGCCTGCTCCTGAGGAAGGTGCGGAGGCGCCAGCAGTTCGCCGCGGAACTCTTCGGGCGAGCGGACGTCGACAAAAGCACCCTTGGCGTCGACGGCCTTGATGACGTCGTCGCGCAGGGCCCGCAGGTCCTCGTTGGTGCCGGTGGTCTTGGCGGGGTTGGTAGCGGGGGTGGGGGTAACCGCCTCCGTCTGCAGTTCGCGGCCCTCCAGTTCCCACTTCTTGCGTCCGCCGTTGAGCACCTTGACGTTGTCGAATCCGCGGTACTTCAGGACCCAGTAGGCGTAGCAGGCGAACCAGTTGTTGTTGCCGGCGTACACCACAACGGTGTCGCCCTCGTTCACACCCGAGCGGGCGAGCAACTTGTCGACGCCGGCCGAGTCGATGAACTCACGGCGGGGCAGGTCGTGCAGGTCCGATGCCCAGTCCCAGGAGATCGCTCCGGGAATGTGACTCTTCTGGTAAAGGCTGGTGTCCTCATCCACCTCGACCAGGACCACCCCGTCCTTGCTGCCACCCCAACTTGCTACCTCGTCGGTCTCGACAAGCACATCCTTGACGTACTCCGCCATTTAATTCCTCCCTTTCTCAACACTTATGCCGCTATTCGACTTCCTGCGGATGACCTCTCTGCAAACCGGGTCACCCCGAGCCACCGATGCTTCCGTTTCCACCTCGCTCGGATGCCCGAGGGCCGCCATCGCCCCTTCCTTGAGTGCGGGGTCGATGAGTATCACCAGATCCGAGTGCTCCAGCGCGATATCCCTGAAAGGACAGTCCGGAGTTTCAATCTCTGCGTAGTCGTGCTCCAGGCGCACCACGTCGGTAAGGGGAGAAAATCTCCGCAACTCCTGCACGAGGGCCCCCACCGCGGCGGCAAAGTCCAGCCCTCCGGCCCGGTATCCGAGCATCAGCTTGCGCCCCTCGTCCCGGGCGACCTGCTCGGCCAGGGCGTAGACCTCCTCGCTGTCGATCTTGCCCGCCAGCCTCACAAAAATTTGAGCGATCAAACGGTAGGGATTCGGCGCCGCGGGCCGGACCTCAGCGGCTGCCGAGACAAGCTCCGGGACGATTGCCTGAGCACCCCCTCCTTCGGCGGGAGGAGACACCTCCCAGTCCTCCAGGTTGCCCATCTCCCCTTCCCAGGTGAAATAGACCTTAGAAGGGCGACCCTTTCCTTTTCGCCGGATCCCGGTAGCCAAAAATCCGGCTTCGACCAACAGGTCGAGGTGAGCCCGGGCGACATTGGCGTGGAGCGAGAACTCGTCCGCAACTTCCTTGGCGGTCAGCGACCCGGCACGCAGAAGGTGCCCGAGTATCGCCGATCGAGTTGGCAGAGCCAGGGCCTTTGCTGCCTTGACCGACTGCTCGTCACCGACCGGCAATTTATCTCCTCCCCTCGCTCACCCGAACACTCTAAGGCCATTTTATATAGTTTGCACAGTGAAAAAGAACTTATAGGGTAAATGCCGGTTTTAGACACAATCCGGGGCCGGAACAACAAAACGCCGGGGGAGCCTTTGTGACGGGCTCTCCCCCGGCGAAGTGTTACATCGAATTGCCCGACTTTACGAGCGCTTTGCCTCTCCTGCGCACTCACAAAGGCCGAACTTGCGGTAAAAATCGTGGAGCGTGGTGGCCAGCGGGGTTGCGGGATTGCATGCGGAGCCTGATTGGTCCCTGTCGATCCGGGTTGAAATCTCCTTACGAATCTGGGTGTTGTGTCTGCTCATCGGGGTTTCTCCGGTTAGCGGGTGAGGAAGGTGGACCTTGCAGCCGTACGACGTAAAGCCAACCGCATTCGCTACCGCATTTCCAAGGTAGTTTGTGCCCCTTTTGGGGGGTGCTAGCCCTACATTTTCGTAAACGACGGCGTGGGCAAATTTATGCCGCTCGGAGAGATAATTTTTTCCTTTCGCGGAGCGCCCGGCCCGAAGGGCGGGTAGCCCGCAGGGCGGAGCGCCCGGCCCGAAGGGCGGGTAGCCCGCAGGGCGGGTAGCCCGGAGTCTTCAGGGCTACCCGCAACCCCCGAAGGCCATGGCTTCTTTGGTGAAGATGATGGGTGGGGGTGGTTCGTCTGCACCGAAGGTTGTCAGTTCGGGTTGAATGCTGTCGTCATCGGGGGGTGGGTCGTTGGGTCCCGACCAGATCCAGCGGTGCCGGTGGTGTTTTAGGCGGTAGCCGTGGTGGGTTTTGAGGCCGTGGTGGAACAAACACAGCAGGGCCAGGTTGTACAGCTTGGTCGGGCCTCGTTGATGTACCGGGATCACGTGGTCGATCTGGTGGCCGGCGTCGTTGGTGTTGCAGCCCGGGACCACACATTTGAAGTCGTCACGCTCCCACACCGCCCGGCGCAAACGGTCGGGGATGCTGTGGCCCATCCCGGCTACGGAGTGGATGTTGTCCCCCTCTACCAGTACCCCCACCCGGTAGGAGTCCTGCAAGAACCTTTTGGCTGCCTCC
>JAJCYE010000005.1 GCA_029263075.1 Actinomycetes bacterium | reverse complement strand
ACGCAAAAGCCCTCGGCGGTCGAAGAGTTCGAGCCTCAGATTCGGGCGCTTCTCCGGGACTGCCCTACCATGCCGGCGACGGTGATCGCCCGAGCGGATCGGGTGGAGCCGGGGCATCACCATCTTGAAGGAGCGGGTGGCTGAGCTGCGGCCGCTCTACCAACCGCCCAAACCTTACCAACGCACCATTGGAAAATCGGCGAGATCCTACTCCGATGAGCCGCCGATTGCGAGACCCGGTTTGCGTCGGCCTGGCACCCTATCCCGGGGCGCTCTCGGTGACGTTCTCCAGCGGGGGCCGGGTCACGATCCAGGCGGCCAGCGCGGTGGTGATCGGGACGGATGCGACCAGGCCGATGCTGCCGACCAGGGTCCGCACCACCTCCTCGGCGACCACCTCGCCGTTGAGAACGTCGGCGATACCCACCCCGCCGACCGTGAACAGGATCAGCAGCGGGAGCGAGGCCCCGGCGTAGGCAAGGACCAAGGTGTTGACGGTGGACGCGATGTGGTCGCGGCCGATCCTGATCGCCGAGGTGTACAGCTGCCGGGCCTTCATCTGTGGGTTGGCCGCGCGCAACTCCCACACGGCCGCGGTTTGGGTGATTGTCACGTCGTCCAGCACGCCCAGGGTCCCGATCACGATCCCCCCGAGTAGCAGGCCCCGAAGGTCGATCTGGGCGGCGGAGATGTTTAGGAAGCCAGCCTCCTCAGAGGATAAGCCGCTGAACCGCCCGATCTTGACAAAAAGCCAGGCCAGGACCGCGGTGATCACCAGGCTCGCCAGGGTCCCGAGCAGTGCCGTCGTGGTTTTCACCGTCACGCCGTGGGCGACGTACAGGCCGGCCAGCATGATTGCAGAAGCCCCCACGATGCAGACCGCGAGGGGGTTCGACCCGGCGAGCAGTGCCGGCAGGATAAACACCGCGAGCAGGCCGAGGCTGAGCCCGAACCCGGCCAGGGCCGCCAGCCCCCGCAGCCGGCCCAACGCCACCACCGCCAGGGCGAAGATCCCGGCCAGCACCGTGAGCGGGATCCGGCGGTCCCGGTCCGCGAAGTAGTACTGCTGGCCTATGGGAGCGTCCAACGAGCGCGCCAGCACGATACGGTCGCCCGGCGCAAGAGCGGTCGGCGCGGCGCCCTCGGTCAACTCGAACGAAACGACCTCGGATCTGCGCGGACCGCCGACAATCTCCGCAGTGACGGTCTCACAGGCAAATACGAACTCCTCCTCCTCGCGGGAGCAGGTGGGTTCCAGGTCGACGACCTTCGCCCTGACCAGACCCCCCGGGAAGTCGGCCGTGCCCGAAACCGGCATCTCTCCTCTTGGCCACAGGACAACCAGCCCTATGACGGTCGCCAATATCATTGCGCCGACGGTCCCGAAAAGCAGGTTCCTGGCCCGGGGAGGTAGTTGGTAGTCCAAGGCGCCGGGGGAGTGGGAGTGGGAGTGGGAGTGGGTCACCGGGGAATTATCGCTCCTAAACAGCCCAACGGCCCCGCATTGTGGTGGAGCGGCCGAGAGCCGGCAGTCGAGTTGGATAAGCTGGTGGGCGGGCTGGGCGACGGCCACCTTTACGCTTTTACGGCGGCAACGGCAACGGCGGCCTGGAGGGGGAGGCGGGCAACGAGCACCCGGGTTGGGGTGGCGGCGACGGGAGGCCGGGCGGATCACGTAGGTGCCGGGTCAGGCGGCGACCGCCCTTAGGCAACCGAATCCGGGTCCTGCCGATCCGAGGCCCTGCGGGACGGGCCGGCTTTTCAACGGGCGCGGGACAAATGTTCGGTGCGCTGCCCGTCAACCAAAACGAAACCCAATGAACGAACAGGAGGCTCTGATGGGCAGTGAACTCGCCCTCAACGCACAGGAGTTGGTCAAGAACTACGGCAAGACCAGGGCGCTCAAGGGGGTGACCCTGGAGGTGGAAAAGGGGGAGGTCTTCGGATTCATCGGGCCGAACGGCGCCGGGAAGTCCACCACCATAAGGATCCTGCTCGATCTGTTGCGGCCTACGTCCGGCCGGGTTGAGGTCTTCGGCCAGAGCCCCCGGCAGGGCGGACCGGAACTGAGAAGCCGAATCGGGTACCTGCCCGGCGAGTTGGTTCTGCCCGGCAGGCGCAAGGCGGGCGAGTACCTCTACCACCTGTCCAGGCTCCGCAAAGGTGCGGGCGCCGACATGATCGAACCCCTGGCTAAGCGGTTTACGCTCGACCTGGATAAGACCATCAAGAGCCTGTCCAAGGGCAACAAACAAAAGGTCGGCCTGGTGCAAGCATTCATGCACCGCCCCGAATTGCTGGTCCTCGACGAGCCGACCAGTGGACTGGATCCGCTCCTGCAGCAGGAAGTCATTGCGATGGTGCACGAATCGACCGCCCAGGGCTCCACGGTGTTTATGTCTTCGCATGTGCTTAGCGAGGTGGAGGAGATCGCGGCTCGCATAGGCATCCTGCGGGGCGGCCTGATGCTGGATGTGGATTCGATCGACGAGTTGCGCCGGAAGGCGGGTCAGGTTGTGGAGTTGCGATTCTCCACCCCGGTGTCCGCCGGGGAGTTCAGCCGGATCCCGGGGGTAAGCGAGGTGGTGGCCAAAGACCACAAGGTCAACCTGCTGCTTCACGGCGAACCCAACGCTGTATTGAAGACCGCTGCCCGGCACCACGTCACCGGATGGTCGGCCAAAGACCGAGATCTAGAGGAACTGTTCCTGGACTTCTACCGCACAGAGGAGGTGGCCCCGGATGGCCGTTGACACCCTGCCCGTTTTCGCCGGAGTACTGCGCGAGCAGAGGCGCTCGCTGATCGTGTGGGCCGGCGCGATGTTCGCGGTGGCCGCGTTCTACATCAGCTTCTTTCCCTCGTTCGGGTCGACAACCGCCATGCAGGACGTCATCGACACCATGCCCAAGGGGGTGGTGGACGCCCTGGGCTACGACCAGATAGCGACCGCCGCCGGCTATATAGGCGCCACGGTTTACGGCCTTCTCGGTCCAGTATTGATTCTGGTCTTCGGTGTTTCCACCGGGGCGCGGCTGATCGCCGGGGAGGAGGAAGCGGGTTCCCTGGAACTTGAACTGGCCCACCCGGTGGGCCGCATGCGGCTGGCCGGGGAGCGCTGGCTGGCGGTGACAGTCGGGCTGACCTTCCTGGCTCTTTCGGTTGCTGCCGCTTCTGTTCTACTGATCGCCTTATTGGATCTGGACGTGGAATTGGGCAACCTGCTGGCGATGACGGCGGGCCTGTTCATGTTCGGGCTGACGTTTTCCTCGGTGGCCTTCGCCATCGGCGCGGCCACCGGCCGGCGGGCGTTTGCCCTGGGAGGTACCGCTGCTCTTGCGGTAATGGGTTACCTCGCCCACGCCGTCGGACCCCAGTTGTCGGGAGGGGCCTGGATGGACGATATCTCTCCGTTCGGGTGGTATTTGAGCAACGACCCCCTGATCAACGGCTGGGACTTCGGCGGACTGGCGCTTATGGCGGCCGTTATCGCGGTGGCGGTGCCCGCGGCTGTGGCTGTGTTTGCGCGGCGGGATCTGGGGACCTAGCGGTCCCCTGATGCAATCCCCCCCCAAGGCATTCAACAACGCAGGCCCGGTCAACGAGGGGAGTGTCATGGAAGAGAAGGAAAACGAGGAGATGGCAGCGGCCAGGTTCATGGGCGCCGGGATTGGTATCGGAGTCGGTGTAGGTGCGGCGCTCGGGGTCGCGCTCGGCAGCATCGCGTTGGGCGTGGGGGTAGGGATCGGGATCGGGGTCGCCGTTGGTGCTGCCCTGGGCGCCGCGAAGCGGTAGCCGATCGAAGCGGCATTCCGGTCTACGACCGTTGCCGGTCCGCCGGCCTAACCCCGGCGGTACAGCCGGGTGGTCAGGGGGGCGAAGACCGCAGTCAGGCCTACGGCCACCGCCAGAACGATGTAGACGTCGTTCCGGTCGACGCCGCCGTGCATCAGGCCCCGGCTGACCCCGGCCAGGATCGAGATGGGATTGACCTTAACGAAGCTCTGCAACCAGTCGGGCAGCGTTGAGGGGTCCACGAACACATTGGAGACGAAGGTGAGCGGAAAGATGCCGAGGAACCCGGCGTTCAGCACCGCGGCGGGGGTACGTAGCAACAGTCCCAGGGTGGTGAAGACCCAGGAGAGGGCGAAGGAGAAGACCACCACCAGTCCCAGGGCCGCAGCCATCCCGACAATTCCGTTGTCCGGGCGGAAACCCAGGGCCAAGCCAAGGACCAGGATGACGAACCCCGCCAGGAAGTAGCGAAGGCTGTCTCCTATGAGCGCGCCGACGAGCGGGGCAGGCCGCCAGATGGGGAGGGAGCGGAAGCGGTCCCCGACCCCCTTGGTGACATCGGTGTTCAGCGCCACCCCGGAATAGACGGTGGTGAACACCACCGACATCACCAGGATCCCCGGGAGGATGTAGTCCAGGTACTCGGCGGTGGAACCTGCCACGGCTCCTCCGAACAGGTAGGTGAACATCAGCACGAACATCACCGGGGTGATGGTGACGTCCATCAACTGTTCCGGGACGTGTTTTACCTTGAGCATGCCCCGCCAGCCGAAGGTGATGGCGGCGGAAACCCGCCCGGCCGGGGCCGGCCGCGGGCTCGACGTGATTGCCCGGCGCACGGCCGCCTCGTCGGCGCCGGCGTTGTCCGACCGGTTGGTGGGCTCAACGTTCATCGGACGCCTCCCTCGACGGGTTCGGCGTCCTCGGCCGGGTGTCCGGTCAGGGCCAGGAACACCTCATCCAGGCTCGGCTGCCCCAGCGAGAAGTCGGCGACCCCGATGCCGGAGCGGGCCAGCCCGGCGATTGCGGAGGCCGCCCGGTGCGCATCGGAGCAGGCAACCGACAGCGAAGCGGGGTCAGCCTCTAAGGTGACGGCCCCTACCAATTTTTCCAGCAGCCCGGCCGCCTCGGATCGGTCTACGGCGTCGAAGAGGCGGACACTGAGTGCCCCGGCGCCGACCGATGCTTTCAATTGGGCCGGTGTCCCCTCGGCGATGACCCTGCCGTGGTCGACCACTGCTATTCCGTCGGCAAGTTCGTCGGCCTCCTGAAGGTACTGGGTGCACAGCAGGATGGTGGCCCCCCCGTCGACCAGGGCGCGGATTATCTCCCAGACCTGGTTGCGAGATCGGGGATCCAGGCCGGTAGTCGGCTCGTCCAGGAACATCAGGTCCGGGGTCACCACCACGCTGGCGGCGATGTCCAGCCGCCGGCGCATCCCGCCCGAGTAAGTCTTCACCAGGCGGTTGCCGGCGTCGGATAGGCCGAAAGCGTCCAGCAACTCCGCCGCCCTGGCCTTTACCGCCGGCCGGCCCATGCCCAGCAGTCGACCGATGAGGATCAGGTTCTCCCGTCCGGTCAGGTCTTCGTCCACCGATGCGAATTGCCCGGTGAGGCTGATCCCGGCCCGTACCGCATCCGGGTCGGTGAGAATGTTGTGGCCCAGCACCCGGGCTTCGCCGGCGTCGGGCCGCAGCAGGGTGGCGAGGATCCGGATCAGCGTGGTTTTGCCCGCACCGTTGGGGCCCAGGATGCCGTAAACCGAGCCGCTTTGGACAACGAGATCCACGCCGTTGACGGCTTTGGTCTCGCCGAAAGACTTGAACAAGCCGGAGGCTTCGATAGCGGGGGACGAATTCACCTGCCCGATTTTGTAGGTATTCCGTCCCGGCGTCGAATCGGGACGCGTCCGGGGGCTTTCGATCCGGGTTGGTTTGTCGAAGGATAAGCCGGGGAGCCGGTACGCCCGGCCCTGATGGATTCCGAGTCTCGAGGAGGGGTGGGCATGACAACCGAGGTGCTGGTAGGAACAAGGAAGGGTCTGTTTGTGATGCGGGGCGACCGGCAGGGGCCGCTGGAGATCGCCTCCCGGCACTTCGTGGAGATGCCGGTGGATTTCGCCGCCTTCGACGCGCGAACCGGGACGTATCTGGCCGGGGTCACCCACTGGCCGGAGGAGTTCAAGGAGTTTGCCCCCGGCGGCCTGTTCGGGCCCCACATGTGGATCACCGAGGACGCCGACGGTGAGTGGCAGATGGCCGAGGGTCCGGCGTTCCCGGAGGGGATCGACGCCAAGGTCGAGAAGATCTGGTGTATCCAACCGGGCGAAGCCGAGGGGGAGATTTGGTGCGGCGTCGCCCCGGCGGCGTTGTTCCGCAGCACCGACTCGGGCCGGACCTGGGAGCTCAACCGTGCCCTGTGGGACGACCCGACCCGCCCGAACTGGCAGGCGGGCGGAGGCGGCCTGTGCCTGCACTCCATCTGCCCTTACCCCGGGGACCCGTCGAAACTGACAGTCGGTATCTCCTCGGTGGGCGTGCTTCACACCGAAGACGGGGGAGCGACCTGGGAGCGCCGCATCAAGGGCCTCCCGAGATGGCCGGAGGAGGCTCCGGACAATGAACAGGTCCAGTGCGTCCACAGCGTGCACCGGTCCCCGGTCCAGCCCGACACCCTCTACCTTCAGTTCCACAACGGCGTCTTCCGCTCCGACGACGCCGCCCGGACCTGGAACTCCATAGCCGACGGCCTGCCCAGTGACTTCGGGCTCCCGATGGCCATAGACCCGAGCAACCCGGACCGGGCGTTCGTGATCCCGCTGGTCTCTCAGGTCGACCGGGTGACCGTGGACGGCAAGGTAAGGGTCTTCGAGACCACCGACAGGGGCGCCAGTTGGACGACCCTGGACCGGGGCTTGCCCCAGAAATCGGCTTACCTGACCCTGTTGCGGCAGGCCTGGTGCACCGACGCCCAGACGCCGCTGGGCATGTGGTTTGGGGCAACATCCGGCGACCTTTACGGGACCGCCGACGGGGGCCAGACCTTTTACGAGGCAGCCAGGCACCTTCCCCCGGTCCACTCCGTACGCATCGGAAAGGCAGCGGACGGAGGCTAAAAAGGATGGCGCCGGTCGGGTGCGCATAAATCTTAATTCTTTTCACTATTAGGATTACTTGGGTCCAACCCGTTCTAAGGAGACCCAATGCGCAACCCGATCCGGCGGATCCCGGCCCTACTTTGTATCCTCGCCCTCTTCTTGGGGGCCTGTTCCGGAGGAGATACCGACGCCTCCGACACCGAGGAGGGGATCGACAACAGTGCCGAGGGCATCTCGATCGGTGCGATTCCCGACCAAGCCCCGGAGAAACTCCAGCGCCTGTACGGGGCGGTTTCCGAGTACTTGACCGCCGAACTCGGTGTCCCGGTGGACTACGTGCCGGTCACCGACTACACCGCCGCGGTCGGGCTGTTCAAGGTCGGCGACCTGGACATGGTCTGGTTCGGCGGCCTCACCGGGGTCCAGGCCCGGCTGCAGGTTGAGGGCTCCCAAGCCATCCTCCAGCGGGATATCGATGAAAACTTCCACAGCGTATTCATCGCCAACACGGCCTCCGGCCTCACCCCGGTCGACGACGTAGAGGGCCTGTCGGCTCTGAAGGGCAAACGATTCACCTTCGGCAGCGAGTCCTCCACCTCAGGCAGGCTCATGCCGCAGTACTTCCTTGGTCAGGCGGGGGTCCGCCAGGCCGACTTCCAGGGTGAACCCGGTTTCTCCGGTTCCCACGACAAGACCGCCGAACTGGTGCAGGCCGGATCCTTCGAAGCCGGAGTCCTCAACGAGCAGGTGTGGAAAGCCCGCCAGGACGCCGGACAGGTGGACGACTCCAAGGTCATCGAGATCTTCAGGACCCCGGCCTACCACGACTACCACTGGATCGCCCGGCCCGACCTGATTGAGCGCGACGGAGGCGAATTCGTGGAGCGGGTCAAGGAGGCATTTACCAATCTCGACCCCGCCGATCCTGATCAAAAAGAAATACTGGACCTGTTCGGGGCCAATGGGTTTATCGAAACCGAAAACGACAACTACGCCGAGATCGAGCAGATTGGGCGCGAACTGGGCCTGATCAGCTGATCGCGTGCCTATGAAACAGCCGGCCGGGGTGCAGGCGGAGGGCCGGACGCCCTCCGCCTCACCTCAGATCGAACTGCGTGGGGCGGGGGTGCGCTACGGGGACTTTTGGGCCCTGAAGGACGTGAGCCTGTCGGTCAGCCCGGGTGAGCGGGTGGCCCTGGTCGGTCCCAGCGGCGCGGGCAAGAGCACCCTGTTGTCGCTGATGAATGGGACCGCCGCCCCGAGCGAGGGTTCGGTTGAGTTGTTCGGCCGGGATCTCGGCTCGCTCGGGCCGGCCGAACTGCGCCGGACCCAGGCAAGGATCGGTACCATCCACCAGCAGTTCGACCTGGTCGGCCCGTTGCGGGTGATCCACAACGTCAACGCCGGACGGCTGGCGGGCTGGTCCACCCTGCGGGCCATCCGTTCGCTAGTCCTCCCGCTGGAGGTTGCCTCCACCCGGCAGGCGCTGACCCGGGTTGGTCTCGCCGGAAAACTCTATGAGCGGACCGACCGGCTGTCGGGCGGCGAACGTCAGCGGGTGGCCCTGGCCCGGGTCATGGTGCAGGACCCCGCGGCGATCCTGGCGGACGAACCCATCTCCAGTCTCGACCCGGTGCGGGGCGAAGAGGTGATGGGGTTGTTGCGCGACCTGAGCGCCGAACTGGGCAGGACGCTGGTTACTTCGTTGCACGTCTTCGAGTACGCCCTTTCCCACTGCGACCGGGTGGTGGGCTTGAGGGCCGGACGGATCCTTTTCGACTCCCCCTCGGCCGAGGTGACGCCGGAAATGTCCCGGGAGCTGTACCGGATCGACCCGCAGTGAGCGCCTCGGCCGATCTGCTGGAACTGGAGACGGCCCCGCCGGCGACCACCACCAACCAGCAGGGCCCCACCGGGACGAACAACCCCCGCCGGGTCTGGGCACTGGTGGTGCTGGTGGCAGTCGTAGTTTCGGCGTACAGCCTGGGCATCGGGCGGGGGGACCTGGTCAACCAAGGCGGCTGGTCGATGGTCCGCAACTTCTTCGCCGGTGCCCTCTCGCCGGAGCTGAACCCGGACTTCTTGCGGATCACCTGGGACGCAACGCTCACCACCCTCGCCTACGCCAGTCTGGGCACCGCCCTAAGCGTCTTTATCGGCCTGGTGTTCGGGGTGGTGGTTTCCCAAACCTGGTGGGGGGTGGGCCGGAGGGACGGCTACGGCAGGGGGCTAATCAAGCGGGCCGGGTGGTTGACCAGCCGGGGGGCCCTGGGGCTTCCCCGGGGGGTCCACGAGGTGGTTTGGGGTCTGTTCTTGGTGAACGTTCTGGGCCTCGACCCGCTGGTCGGCGTCCTGGCCATCGGGATCCCGTTCGGGGCGGTGACCGCCAAGGTCTTCTCCGAGTTGATCGACGAAACCCCCAAGCACGCCTACGACGGTCTGCGCTCCTCGGGGGTGGGCCGGGTGAAGGCGTTCGCCTATGCGCTGGCGCCTCAAGCCTTCCCGGACCTGCTGAGCTACTCCTTCTACCGCTTCGAGTGCGCCATCCGAGCGGCGGCGATCCTGGGGATCATCGGCGCCGGGGGCCTGGGCTACCAGCTTTCGATTAGCTTCTCCTCGCTCCGGTACAACGAGATGTGGACCCTGATCTATGCGCTGATCTTGGTGAGCGGTCTGGCGGATCTCTGGAGCACCACCTTGAGGCGGCCCGACCGCTCCCGTTTCCTGGTCAGCAACGAACAGGTTCCTGGGCTGCGCCGGGACCGGTTCCTCAACCTGTCCATGCTGGCGTTCGGCGTGCTGGCGGCGGTTTCCGCCTGGCACCTGCAACTCGACCCGGCGACCTTGTGGTCGCAACGGGCCCGGACGCTGTTGGCCGGCATCCGGGACGCTTCTTTCCCCCTGAACCTGACCGTCGAGCAGCTATCGACCCTGGGGAGGCTCGCCCTTCAGACCCTGGCCATGTCGATTGTGGCAATCGCCGCGGCATCGGCCCTGGCGGTGGCCACCGCATTCGTCGCAGCCCGGTCGCAGGGTGGCGGTGAGGACCCGGGGCCGGTCCGCCGCCTCGGTTCGCTGGGCGCCCGGGCCCTTTTGTTGTTCTGCCGGGCGGTCCCGCCCCCGGTGTGGGCGTTGCTCCTGCTTTTTGTCCTTTTTTCAGGCCCCCTTCCCGGGGCCCTGGCCCTGGGGGTCTACAACTACGGGATCCTGGGGCGGCTGATGGCGGAGGTGGTGGAGAACCTGGACCCCCGGCCGGTGTACGCGCTGCGGGCGCAGGGGACGGGAGGGGTAAAGGCGTTCTTCTACGGGGTGCTCCCGCTCAGCCTTCCCCGATTCGGCGGTTACGCTCTCTACCGCTGGGAGGTGACCATGCGTGAAGTGGTGGTTGTGGGACTGGTGGCCGCCGGGGGCCTGGGCCGGCTGTTGCAGGAGCAGTTGAGTTCGTTCAACTACCCCGGTGTGGTGGCCACGCTGCTGACCCTGGTCGGCCTGACGATTTTTGCCGACCTGGTGGGCTCCTCCATTCGCCGGGCCATCGGCTGACCGGCTACTCGGCGATCAACTCCGCTCCCTCAAGGACCAGGTCCAGCAGGTCTTCGTCGTCCCCGTTCCAGGTCAGGGTGATGTACCGCCGGTTGCGGCCGAGCTTGACCGACCCCTCGCCGACGAGGATCTCGATCTCGTCGCCCACCTGCCGGCAGATCAGCCCGTAGAGTTCGGGGTCCCGGGACTCCAGGGGGAGGTATTGGTTGTGGTCCCACGTTTGCAGGGCGTCCTGCAGCGGATCGGTCCCGCCGGCCCCACCCTCACCGTAGAAGTCGGATATCGAGTCCAGGCGGTCGGGTTCTTCCTTCATCGGGCCCCCAGCCTGTTGACCATCACTTCGAGGAAGTGGTCGATCCGGGAGACGAACGGCACCCACGTGCAGTAGCGGGCGTAGACCTCGTCCGGGTCCCGTGGGTGCTGTTTTTCGGTCAGCTCTTCCATGAAGTCCAAAAGTTCCAGGAAGCGGTGCGTAAGAGCGTCGTCGGACCGCCCGTAGGCCAGGTCGGTGACAAAAGCCTCCTTCGGTGCCGGCTTGTCTGCCGGGGGCATGGGCATGCCGACGAAACGCTCCATGATCTCATCTGAAATCGACTCGTAGGCAGACTTCATCGCCCGCAGCCACGGCTCTTCGGTCACCGGATGGTCGGCGGGGAGGCCCCATCGCAGGGCGGCGATTACCCGCCCGATCACCCCGAACCGGTAGGGGAGGGCGGCGTAGCCCCGACGGCTGTAGAAGTAGTAGGCCACCGGGTAGTGCCGCATTCCCTCGTGGTGGGAGATCATGCTGGAGTAGAAGTTGTGGAGGCGGTACCCCAGGTCCCGGGGCTCTCCCCGGTGGAAGTGGACCTCCAGGATGTTGCGGGCCTCGTAAGTGCGCTCCGACTCATGGTAAATGTCGGACGAAAGCACCCCCATGTCTTCGATGACCTTGTAGACGTTGACCACGTAGGCAATCGCCAGGGTGAGAAAGCCGTAGCCCATCAAAGCCTGAAAGGCCGCCACCAACTGGAATGGGGCAGTGATCGGACCGATGTCGCCGTACCCCAGGCCGGACAGGCTGATGCCGCTGAGATAGAGCGCCTCAACGACGCTGGCCTCGAGCCCCTCGGAGAACCGGAACGACCCCCGGTGGAGTCCCACGTAATAGATGGAAGCGAAACCGGCGAGTTGCATCGTTATCCACATCAGCAAGCTGAACAGAATCATCAGGGGGATGCCGAGTGAAAGTACGAAGGAGTTGTGGCGGGCGGGGACCCGGCCCGCCAGCCGCCGGCAGAATCCCCATACCGCCCGGTAGAGGCGGATGGACAGCGGCCCCGCGGCGTCGTAGTACAGCACGGTCATGAACAGGTCCCATGCGCCCGCCAGGATAAGCAGTGCCCCGACGACTACCCACACCGCATCCATTGCGCTTAGTTAATACGGCCCGGACCTCCGGTACAAACCAGGGGCCGCCTCCGCGGCCGGCTTAGGCGGCATTTGCCGGCAACCTCACCGGCTCGTCCCAGTCGATGTGGTAGCCGTACGTCCACTGTTGGGCTTTGCCGGAGGACATCTTGCGGAAGACAACGGGAAGCATCAGGTCCCGGATCACCCGGGCCACCGGCCCGGCCGCTTTGTCGTTGGCGGACCGGGCGCCCGCAGCCACCACCGCTTCAACCCGCTCCCGGCGGAGCGCGGTGAAGGCCTCGAAGGCGCCGGACAGCGGAAGGTCCCGAAGGCACTTGGCCAGCAGGACTCCGTCCTCGATGGCCATCGAGGCCCCCTGCCCGGACGACGGGGCGGTGGCGTGGGCGGCGTCGCCGATGATGATCATCCGGTCCTTGTGCCAATGCGGGACCCGGGGCAGGTCGTAAGTGCTCCAGGCGGCCAACCGGTTGGTTGTCGCCCGGATGATCTCCACGGCCGGTCCCGCGTCTTCGGCAAACAGCTCGCAGAGGATTTCGGTCCAACGTCGGCTCTCAACCGCGGACAATTCGTGTGACTCGGGCTCGTCGCGCCGGGGCGGATTGGCGAACCACCACACCTCGCCGCCGGGGGCGTTGACGTAGCCGAAGAAGCACCGTTTGCCGAACATCATGTGAAAGTCGCCGGGCGCACCGCCCACGTTCACGCCGGTGGAGTAGCCACCGGTGTTGAGGACCGGGACGTACCGGGCGGCGGGGGCGCCGGGGTCGATCAGGCGGCGGGTGACCGATCGCAGCCCGTCGCATCCGACAAGAAGGTCGGCGGTCGCTTCGGTGCCGTCGGCGAAGATTGCGGTGACCCCGCCCGGGGCGTTCCGGGTGCCGATGAGGCGTTTGCCGTACTCGATCGCGATCCCGCGCTGCGTTGCCTGCGACTGAAGCGCTCGGTACAGGTCGCCCCGGCGGATGGTTTGGCTGATCTTGCCCCCGGAGACCGCGCCGCCGTTGGGGATTTCCCCCAGACGCCTGCCGGATCCGTTGGTGAAGATCAGCCGCGGGGTGTCGAATCCCGCCTGCCGGACCGGTCCGTCCGCCCCGATAGCCTCCAGCGCGCTCATGCCGTTGCCGGCGAAAGTGAGGAACGCTCCGGTGTTGCCGGCGCCGTGTGGGTAGGCCTCGTAGATGGTCGAGGTGATTCCTGCTTTTTGCAACGCCATTGCCGTCACCGAGCCTGCGATCCCTCCTCCAATGATGAGAGCCTTCATGTTCCACCTCCTGCCTAGATTATTTCGTTCGTCCGAACTAAATAATGTGCTAGCTTGTTGGGCATGTCAACCGATGAACAAAAGCGCCGGGATCTGGTCGAACGCATCGGCTTTGCAGGCAGGGTGCTGAGTACCGCCGCGGTCATGTACCACAGTGCGGTGGCGGCCAAGGTGGGGCTCGGGGCAACCGAAGAAAAGGCGATGGACCTGCTGGAGCGCTTCGGCCCGCTCAGCGCGGGGGAACTGAGTGCCCGCTCGGGGCTGGCCCCGGCGTCGGTCACGGGTTTGATCGGCAGGCTTGAAAGTAAGGGGTTCGCCCGCCGGATCCCCAACCCGGCGGACGGGCGCAGCGTGCTTGTGGAGTTGGTGCCGGAGAACCTGGCCGCCTTGGTGGGCCTGTTCGACGACTTCGTGACGTCGCTCAACGAACTGCTGGACGGGTACTCGGTGGAACAACTCGAAACTGTGCTCCACTTCTGTACCGAAGCCGCCCGCCGCCAAGAGGCGGCGACGTTAAGGCTGGCCGGCAAAGAGCCCGGGTAGCACCCGGGCTCGTCGGATTGTCACGGGTTGTAGGTACCGACCCGGAACACCGCGCCCTCGGGATCGGCCAGGACTGCGTCACGGACCGGGCCCTTGTCGGTGGGGGGCTGGATCACGGAGCCGCCCAGTTCTTTGCATCGCCGGACGGTGTCATCGGTGTCCGCCACGCCGAACGTCACCACGAACCGGGGTGACTGGTCGGTCTGGGCCATCCAGCCGACCGCGTCCTCGAAGCCGGGGGGCACGCCCTGACCGGCCTGCCTGCTGCGGATTTCGGGATCGTACTGCTCAAGAAAATCGCCGTAGCCGGGCAGCAAGAACAGCCAGCTTTTGAATCCGCCCAACTCCATCATGTCGGTCTGCCACCCGAAAACGGTCCGGTAGAACTCTGAAGCCGCCCCGGTATCGGTGGTGTGCAGATCGCTGGAGTTCCACGACCCCGGCGCGTTGACCTGGTCGGCGCCGTTGAACGCCCTGGGCTGCCACACCCCGAATTCGGCCCCGGTGGGGTCGGTGAAAAATCCCATCCGCCCGTCATCCCCGGTGTCGGTGGGCTCGATTGTCACCGCGCCGCCGGCCGCGACTATGGCCTTGGCCGCGGAGTCGGCGTCGTCCACCTGGATGTAGGTGTTCCACACGGGGCTCGAGTTGTTGTATTCACCCACACCGATGGCGGCCACCTTCTTGCCGTCGAGTTTGGCGATCAGGTACTGGCCGGGCATCTCCGGCGGGGCGATGTCGGTGAACTCCCAACCGAAAAGACCCCCGTAGAACTCCACCGCCGAGTCCCCGTTCAACCGCCCGCTGTCGATCCAGCAGGGAACCCCGTTGATAAATCCTTCTCGCTCCAGCATCGCCTTCCCCTTTCGTCGGTTGACCCGA
>JAJCYE010000004.1 GCA_029263075.1 Actinomycetes bacterium | reverse complement strand
CCCTCGGACACCCCGGGCATGTTTGGCCGCTCGGTCGCCGCCACCGCATCCTCCAATGTGGCCAGCACAATCCGGGCAGGGGCGACGCCCAGCCGACCGTAGACCGCCGGGATGACCTCGTTCACCGGCGCGTCGGGCCCCAGGCCGGCGACCGCCTCCAGCCGCGAACGCATCTGTTTGATTCCGTCGTCGTTCGCCGGCAGGTCCGGGGCTTGCGACCGGTCGTTGTTGTGAGCCCATATCCCCGCCAGGGTCGGCAGGTCGTGGGTAGTGACCGCTGCCATGGAGTCCTGCGGGATGTTGCCTATGCCGTCCTCGAAAATCAGCAATCGGTACGACAGGATCGACCGGGCGGCCATTTCTTCCCGTACATGCGGCTCCACGGTTCCCAGGTCTTCGCCCACCACCAGGGCTTTAGCCCGCACGCTTTCCAGCGCAACGATGTCGAGCAGGTCCCCGGCCGGGTACCGCACGTAGACGCCCTCCGACGGGCGGCACCCCTTGGGGATCCAAAAAAGGCGGAAAAGGCCCATCACGTGATCGATGCGGATGCCGCCCGAGTGGGCGAACGTCGACCTGATCATCTGGATGAACGGTTCGTACTGTGCAGCCCGAAGGCGTTCCGGGTGGAAACCCGCGATACCCCAGCATTGGCCGTCCCGGTTGAAGTCGTCGGGTGGTGCGCCGAGCTCGAACTCGGTGACAAATGCGTCACCCCAGACCCAGGCGTCGGCGCCGCAGGGGTCCACGCCCACCGGCAGGTCCTGCAGCAGCCCCAAGTGGCGGCCCGCCCGGGTGAGTTGGTTCTCAAGCTGCCACTGAAGCCACTTATGAAACCGGACCCGGGCGTAGTGTTGGCTGCGGAACGCCTCGACCTCCGGGGTCCCGGGCCGGCGCAGGCCCTCCGGCCACTCCCGGCTGGGCCCATCGAACTGTTCGGCCAGGGCGCAGAAGACGGCGAAGTCGTCCAGCGGACGGCCCTGGTCGTTGCAGAAGCGGTCGAACTCCGGGTGGGAGTTGAACCGGCGGTAGAGCAGTTCCAGCGCCGGCGCCTTGGCGGCCCAAACCGCATCCCGGTTGAGCAGAGGTTCCTGGTTGAGCGCCCTCCCGGTTGTCCTGAACGACTCCAGGCCCGGCGTGGTACCGGCCAGCGAGTCGACGCTGAGGTATAGGGGGTTCCGAAAGGTCCGGCTGCTCGGGTAGTAGGGGCTGGGCTCAATCGGGCGGCCGGGGGTGGCGGCGCCCAAGGGGTTGACCATGATCAGAGCCGCCCCTTCCGACGCGGACCAGCGGGCCAGATCCTCCAGGTCCCCCAGGTCTCCCATGCCCCAGCTACGGCCTGAGCGGAGGGAGTAGAGCTGGGCCGCCCACCCCCACACCCATAGGTCGTCCGGGAGGTAGCAGGCCCCGGGGCTGACGATCAGCCGGTGGGGGACGTCGTCGCGGCCTCTGATCGTGTGATACCCGAACGGCATATCGGCGGGGACGGTGTCTTTGACCGAGATCTCTTCCCCGGTGTCGGTGTCGACGAGCGCGTGCCCGTCGAAAGGAAGGGCGCTTCCCCGGCGGAGCACCAGGGGACCTGGTTGCCCGGGACTGCGCGATCCGTCCCCCTCGATGGCTTCCAGAACCTTGAGCAACGAGGACTCCGGTGAACGCCTGAACTCACCCGTGTAGTCGTGGTAGCCCAGATCCACTCCGGCGGCACGGGCTCGGGCCTCCAGGTCCACCTAGTCGGTCCTTTGGGCAGGCGGTTCGGTTGGACCGGGAAGGGGCAGAGGCATGCTCAGAGTATGCCGTACGAAGGGGGGAGGAAGGGTCCGGGCGCGGCTGGTTTGAAGGTTGTTAGGCAACCGGTCCCACGCTGATTTGGACCGGGCCGGGATGAAGCACCGGCCGAATGTCACAATCGGCGATAGCAAAGGGCCCAATGTTGGCCCGGAGGAGGACTCGATGAACAACGTTCCCGACTCGCACCAAGACATATTGGAGACGAAAGGGACCGCCTTTTTGGCGACCATCGGCCCCAAAGGCGCCCCGAACGTCACCCCCACCTGGTATCTGTGGGACCCGGATGCCCAGCAGTTGCTGATCAGCACCACCGCCGGGCGCCAGAAGTCCTTGAACCTCAAGCGCGACCCCCGCCTGGCGGTGTGTATCGCAGACCCCGAGAACCCCCATCGCTACGTCGAGATGAGGGGTCCGGCGAAGACCGTCAAGCCGGACGAGGGTCACCGGGTGGTCAACGCCCTGGCCAGGAAGTACATGGGACTGGATGAATTCCCCCGGGAGATGATGGGGGAGGGGCGGGTTGTGATCCGGATCGACCCCCAACGAGTCATCTGCTACGGAGCGGCCAAGGCACGCTAGCCCGCTTCGGGTTGGGTTGCGGCCCCTCGGCACCGGTGGGGGATTCCGGGTCACGCCACGGGCGGGGTTGCGGGCCTCGCGTCGGAGAGATCCGGGTCACGCCAAGGGGCGGGGTTGCGGGCCTCGCGTCGGAGAGATCCGGGTCACGCCAAGGGGCGGGGTTGCGGGCCTCCGGTCCATGGGGGTCCGGCTCGCGCCACGGCCGTCCGCCCGGGCGGCCTACTTGCGCCGGATTGAGAGCTTCAGGGCGCCATCGCCCACCGAAAGATCTTTCGCCTCTGGCCCGGACGCCCCGCTCACCAAGACATCCGCCTGAACTTCTCCCATGATGTAGGAGCGCCAGGTTTCGATCGCTTCCAGCAGATCTTCGCGTTCGGCGTTGTAGGTGACGTCGACCCGGTCGCTGATCTCAAGACCGGAGTCCTTCCGCAGTTGCTGGATGTGCCTCACAACGTCGCGCGCCAGGCCCTCTTTCCGCAGTTCGTCGGTCAGCCTGGTGTCCAGAGCGATCTG
>JAJCYE010000003.1 GCA_029263075.1 Actinomycetes bacterium | reverse complement strand
AACGGCGGGATCCAGGTCTCCGCCTTCAAGGAGGCCACCGCGGCGTAGCCCCAGCGGGGGCGGCCCTTCCAGTAGCTGTCCATGTCGTGCAGAGCCGATCCCTTGGTGCGGGCCTTGATCTCACGGATGTCGGAGTACTCGCCGGACCAGCACAGCTTGATGCGGGCCTTGGCGATCATCAGCCCGCCCACCAGTTGGACCCAGATGTCTTCGTCCTCGAATGCTCCGTTCTTGTTGACGGGCCCGGGACGGTCGCGGATCTCGCACGCAAACTCCAGCCGGGGAGTGTTGCTGGTGCCGGAGAGGTGCTCGAGTTTGCGGATAATCACATGTTCCATGGCTCGATCCTAAGCGAAAGCCGGGCGATCGCCTTCACCGGCGTGATCGCGCTATCGTGAAGCCATGCGCACCTACCTCGACCGGATCCTTGAGTTCACCTACGGCCGGGTGGAGGAGGAGAAGCGGAAGATGTCATTCGGCGACCTGGACCGGGAGATCCGGACGATGGGGCCAACCCGCCCCTTCTTGGCCGCCATGCAGGGCGAACCCATCTCGTTGATCGCCGAGTTCAAGCGCCGGTCACCCTCAAAGGGCGTCATCCGAGAGGACTTTGAGCCCGGCCGGGCCGCCGAAACTTACGCCCGGGGAGGAGCGTCGGCCATGTCCGTCCTTACCGAACCCCAGTTCTTCGACGGCTCCATGGAGGATCTCCAGGCTGCCCGCAACGCCTGCACGCTGCCCATCCTGCGCAAGGACTTCGTGGTGGACCCGATTCAGATAGTCCAGGCCCGGGCCGGTGGGGCGGACGCCATCCTGCTGATAGTCGCAGGGATCCCCGATGCCGGTCGCTTTGCCGAGTTGGCCGACTGCGCCGGGGAGTACGGGCTGACCGTGTTGGTTGAGATCCACAACCCGCACGAACTGGACCGGGCCTTCGAGATCGAACCCAGGCTGGTCGGCGTGAACCAGCGCAACCTGTCGACGTTCGATGTGGACACCGAACTGGCGATCAAGCTGCGCCGGCAGATTCCCTCCGAGGTGTCGATGGTCGCCGAAAGCGGGATCACTTCTCGCAAGCAGGTCCAAGAGCTGCACGAGGCCAGCGTCGACGCCATCCTGGTGGGCGAAACGCTGATGCGGGCCGACGACCCCGGCCGGGAGGCGGCGGAGCTGCTGGGTCGGCAATACACTGAGTAGATGACTGCTCCGACCACCAGCACCACAGCCGCCGATGCCCGCGGCAGGTGGGGCGAATACGGGGGAGTCTTTGTACCCGAGTCGCTGATGGAAGCGCTCCGCCGGCTTGAGGCAGCCCGCTCCGAGGCCTGGGCCGACCCCGACTTCCATGCCGAACTCGCCCGCCTGAACAAGCAGGTCATCGGCCGTCCGACGCCGCTCTACCTGGCGTCCCGGCTCACCGAGATGGCCGGAGGCGCCCGCATCTGGCTCAAACGTGAAGACATGGCGTTCACGGGCGCCCACAAGATCAACAACACCCTGGGCCAGCTCTTACTGACCAAACGTATGGGCAAATCCCGGGTCCTGGCGGAAACGGGCGCCGGAATGCACGGCGTGGCCACCGCCGCCGCGGCCGCCTACTTCGGGATTCCGTGCCGGGTCTACATGGGGGCCGAGGACACCCGCCGGCAGAGCCACAACGTCGCCCGGATGAAAATGTTGGGCGCCGAGGTCTTCCCGGTCGCCACCGGCACCCAGACGCTCAAGGACGCCATCAACGAGGCGCTGCGGGACTGGGTGACCACAGTGGAAGACACGCACTACGTGATCGGATCGGTAGTTGGTCCGCACCCGTTCCCGCAAATGGTGGGGGACCTGCAGAGCGTGATCGGCCGGGAGGCCCGGGACCAGATGTTGGACCAGGCCGGCAAGCTGCCGAACGCCGTGCTCGCCTGCGTCGGGGGCGGTTCCAACGCCATTGGCATCTTCCGCGGCTTCCTTGAAGACGCGGCGGTCAAGATCTACGGCGTGGAGGCGGCCGGTACCGGAGTCGAAGGAACTCCCCACAGCGCCGCGATCGGTTTGGGTCGTCCAGGCGTGCTGCACGGTGCCCGCTCCTACCTGCTTCAGGACCCGGACGGGCAGATCCTGCCGGCGCACTCGGTGGCGCCCGGTCTGGACTACCCCGGCGTGGGCCCCGAACACTCGATGTTGAAGGACAGCGGCCGGGTGGACTATCTCACCGCCACCGATTCCGACGCGCTGGCGGCGTTCAAGGCGCTGGCGACCTCGGAGGGCATTCTTCCCGCCCTGGAGTCGTCCCACGCGGTCGCCCGGGGGTTGGATCTCGCAAAACAGATCGGCAAAGGCGGCGACGTCCTGGTCTGCCTCTCAGGCCGTGGCGACAAAGACGTGGACATAGTGGCCGGAAGTCTCGGGCTTTGAGCATCGAGGTCAAGTTCGACCTGGGGGCCCACCTCAGGCAAAAGGTATTGGACGGCCGCAAACTGGTGGTGCCCTACCTGACCTGCGGCCTGCCGACCCCCCAGGATTTCATCGATCTTTATGTGAGCCTGGGAGAGTACGCCGACGCTATAGAAGTTGGGATCCCCTTTTCCGATCCGGTCATGGACGGCCCGGTGATCCAGGCGTCGTCGGTTAAGGCACTGGAAGCAGGAATTACAGTGGACGGCTGCCTGGGGCTGATCTCCGAGGCCCTGAAGAGGTCCTCAACGCCGGCGGTGGTCATGACCTATTACAACCCCGTCCACTCGGCGGGGCTGCATGAGTTCGCCGCCAAAGCGTCCGCTGCGGGGGTCTCGGGGCTGATAGTCCCGGATCTGCCCTACGAAGAGTGCGATGAACTGGACCGGGTGTTGAAGCAGCAGCAGATGGCGTTGATCCAACTGGTTGCGCCGACCACCCCCGCCGAGCGGGCATCGATGCTGGCCGCAGCCTCTCGCGGTTGGGTTTACGCGGTATCGCGTATGGGGGTCACCGGGATGCAGGAGTCGTTGGCCTCGGCGGCTTCCGAGGTGGTCGACCGGATCAAACCGTTCACCGACATCCCGGTGCTGGTAGGGGTGGGTATCTCAAGCCCCGAGCTTGCCGTGGAGGCTTGCCGGGTGGCGGACGGGGTAATTGTGGGGACCGCGGTGGTCAAACGGGTCCTCGAGGACGACCTCGAAGGCGTCGTGGGGTTGATCCGGGAAATACAAAAAGCGGTGAACCAGGCGGACCGTTAGGCCGCTTGGGTCCCGGTACCCTAAACTCGCTATCTGGCCGGGATGGCGGAATGGTAGACGCGATGGTCTCAAACACCATTAAGCGCAAGCTTGTGCGGGTTCGAGTCCCGCTCCCGGCACTCCAAGACCCACAATTACAACGCCGGCCTCACCGCCGGTATGCCCTGAGGTTGTGCCAAGCTGGATCAGGCAACCCCAATCTGGAGCACCTGTGGAAACGTCACTCGGACTTCTGATCCGTTTCGCTTTCGGGACTATGTTCCTGGCCGCCGGCGCGTCCAAATTGAGCGACCTCGGCGAGTTCGCCGACGCCATCAAGCACTATCGGATCATTCCGGGAGCTACCGCGGGCGCGGCGGCAAAGATGGTCTCGGTCATCGAGGTGATCCTTGGGATCGTGCTCATTCTCGGATTGCTCATCCCCTTCGCCGGGTTGCTCGGATCCGCCCTTTTGGTGTTTTTTGCGCTGGCTATGGGCATCAACTTGATTCGGGGTAGACAGATCCCGTGTGGGTGCAAAAGGGACTCCGAGCCCATCCAAATCAAGCACATTGTTCGTAATTTGCTGAGCGTGGCGGCACTGCTTTTCCTGCTCACACTACCCACCCACCAATGGGCGATCGACACATTGATCCAACCTCGCCTGTTATCTTTCCCGTAATGCAGCCGCGAGCCCGTATCCTCATCGCCGAAGACGAAGCCATCATTCGTCTCGATTTGCGCGAGATGTTGGAGGAAGAAGGCTACGAAGTGGTGGGAGAAGCCGGCGACGGCGAAACCGCCCTCAAGCTCACCGGTGAACTGAAACCGGATCTGGCCATCCTGGACATCAAGATGCCCGGAATCATGGACGGGCTGACCGCAGCCGCCAAGATCAACGAGAACGAACTTGCCGCGGTTTTGATCCTCACCGCCTTCAGCCAGCGTGACCTGGTGGACCAGGCCAACAAAGCCGGCGCTATGGCGTACCTGGTTAAACCCTTCGATAAGCAGGACCTGATCCCGGCAGTCGAAGTCGCCATGGCCCGCTGGGCCGAGGCAAAAGCGCTGGCCGGGGAGTCGCGGGACCTGGGGGAGCGCCTCAAGACCCGCAAACTGGTCGAGAGAGCCAAGGGAAAGCTGATGCAGCAGCATGGCCTGAGCGAACAGGACTCGTTCCGTTCGATTCAAAAGCTCGCCATGCAACAGCGCAAGAGCATGGCGGAAGTCGCCGAGCAGCTGCTAAGCAAAAGTGAGACCTAAAAAACTCGTACCCCTACTACTGGCGCTGACCCTCGCCGCCTGCGGCGGCGCCAATGCGGCCCCCGAGGCCGGACGAGAGATCTTGGTCCTCGGCGTGATGGGAACGTCCGAATCCGACTCGCCCCGGGTGGTGTCGATGATCCGGGGAGTGGAGCAGGCAGTCGCCGAGTACAACGAAAACCAGGATTCCCGCTACGACATTGAACTCAAGCAGTTCAACACCCAGCCCAAACCGGGAGAGGCGGGCGCCGGCGAAAGCGTGATCGCCAACACCGAACGGCTAATCGGCGTGGTGGGGCCGTTCGCCACCGGCGAGGTGAGCGCGTTGGGACCGGTGTTCGAAAATGCCGGGCTGGCCTACATGGTTTCTTCCGCTACCGGGTCCGGGATTCCCGCCGACGGCTGGCGAGGGTTTCGCCGTCTGGTAGCCGGTGATCGCCGGGAGGGAGCGGTTCTTGCTACCCACGCCACTCAGCGGGTTTCCGGGGCAATTGCCCTGATCACCGAGGACTCTGCGGTTGGCAACGCCTTCGCCGAGGGTGCCAAAGAAGCGCTGGCGGCCGTGCAGCGGCCACCCAGCCGCACGGAAACCGTCAAGCCCGACGACCCACCCATAACCCTCTCCGGGCAGCTCGCCAAGGACGCTCCCGAAGCGGTTGTCTATGGCGGGGGCGGTGAATCGGGCAAAGCGCTGCTCGATAACCTGCGTAAAGCCGGATACCAAGGAATTCTGGTTGCGTCGCACCAGATTCGGGAGTTGAATCCAGATGGGCTGGGAGGAGGCGTGGTCAGTGACTCGGCCGGGGCAGACCCGTTGGATCCGGGGGTTGTCCGGTTTACCGAGAACTACCGGAAGCGCTTTGACGCAACACCTACCAATTTTGCACTGGAATCCTACGAGGGAGCGTTGATGCTTTTGGAAGCGGTGGAGGAGGTGCAGGGCAACCCGAGGGCGATTGCCGACTTCCTGCGCCTCAACTTCAAGTTCCGGGGGGATGCCCAAAACTACGAGTTCGACGGTAGGGGAGAACCGGTCAACGCCCCGGTTTGGATTTATGAGTCCACCAACGGCGGCTGGAAGTTGAGTGGTCGTTCCGACCGGTTGGCCCCGAAATGATGGGCTACCGTCCCGACGCCCCGACCGAGAGGCCTGGGGGAGCCGGCGAGATCATCGCCGGGGTAGCGATCGGTCTGTTGGTCGGCTTGTTATGGGAGTTGTTGACCATAAGCACCGACTGGCGTCTGGGCTTCAGCCCGCCGGTGTGGGAGATCGTAGTTGGGTGGATCGGCCTCAGCGCCTTCTCGGCATTTGTCCTGTCCGTTGTGGCTGTGGCCGGGCTCTTGCTCTACTCGTACAACAAGATCACCAGAAATCCGCAGTCGTACGACGCACGCAAGGACGTTTTCCGCGCCCGGACCAAGGTCGCCGCGTTCAACATCGGCCTGGGGGTGTTGATGGCGTTCGGCGGAGTGGTCCTATGGGTCTTCAGCCGGACCGGACCGGAGTTCGACGAGTACTCGGGACTTGCGAGGTTCGGGGTGTTCGCCGGGGTCCTTGCGGGAGTCGCCGCGTATTTCTACTTGAAAAAAGGGCCGGAACCGCCCTTTTAGGCTCCGGTTCGGGCCCGGCGGAGCCGGTGCCTCGCCATCGCCCTGAACGCCGCCTTATGGATCGGCGTGAGCAGGAACCAGTAGAGGAATCCAGGAAGGCCCCGCGGCCGGAACGCCGCTGAGACCTTCAGGGTGTGCCCGCCGGCCGGCATGCTGTAGCCCAGCCAGCCCTGCCCGGTAATCCACCCCGCCGACCGCAGGATGATGGTGTCCTCGGAAACGTCCTCGATGATCCACCAGTCCACGGGCTCCCCAACCGACAGGGACGCCGGCCGGGCCAGCTGATGCTTCTCTCCGAGCACATTCCCCAAAAGGAACCGTGCTTTCCAGGCCAGTGGCCAGCCGTACCAGTTCAAATCTCCGCCGATCCTGGTCAGGTCCTCGCGGATGAACGCCGCCTCCTCTGGGTCGACCTCCTTCTCGACATAGACCGTCTGGACGTTTTCGCTCTGCCCGGTCCTCCCGTCAAACAGTTGGCCGGGGACCCGGGCCGCCTGGTCGTCGAGCGCCCGGCGCATCGCTTCGTCCAGCGATAGGGGTTCAATCCCGAAAGCGGCGAGGGTACGGCCGGCGTCCCGGACGGTCACGCTCGAGGTCATGCTCCCGATCAACGAGTGGGTCACCTTGCGGTCGAGCGGGGTGACCAGATCCACCCAATAGCCCGAAAGGTGCAGAGTGAGTAGCGGCACGTTGATGATCGGCCGGTAGCGGAGCCCCCGGACCCTGGCGTAGCGATGCATCATGTCCTGGTAGCTGGTTACCTCGCCGCAGCCGATCTCGTAGATCCCGGGCGGCGCCTCAATCCCCCGGACCAGATACTCCAGCACGTCGGGCAGCGCCACCGGCTCGGTCCTGGTGCGGACCCAACGGGGGCAGATCATCATCGGCAGGCGCTCGGTCAGGTACCGCATCATCTCGAACGAGGTGCTGCCGGAGCCGAGGATGACCGCAGCCCGCAACTCCACCACCGGGACCCCGGTGGAGCCCAGCGCCTCGCCTACCTGTTGGCGGCTAGAGAGGTGGGGCGAAAGTTTTCCCCGGCCGAGGGCGCCCTGGTAGATGATCCGGCCCACTCCCGCCGCCGCGGCGGCCGCGGCGAATCCCTGGGCGAGTTCGAGGTCCTTGCGTACAAAGTCCTCGCCCGCCATCGAGTGGATCAGGTAGTAGGCGGCCCCGGCGCCCAACAGGGCCTCTTCAAGAATGTCGGTATCGGCCGCATCTACGGCTTGGAACTCGACGTTGTCGCGGTTGTTGGCGGGATCGGCGCTACGGGAGAGGGCGACCACGTGGTGCCCGGCCTCGGCCAACGCCGGTACCAGTTTCCGGCCGACGAACCCGCTGG
>JAJCYE010000002.1 GCA_029263075.1 Actinomycetes bacterium | reverse complement strand
AAGCGGGCCCTGGCGCAGATGGCCCGGATGGAATACGCACCCGCCAGCCGCGGCCGGATGCTGGCGGCCTTCCGGGGTTTCTGTAAATGGCTGGTAATCGAAGGGCACATGGTGGCGGATCCCACAATCCACCTGGTCAACCCGGCCATCCCCAACCGGATGCCGTCGGCGTTCCTGGGGTCGGAACTGGAGGCCATCGTCAGGACCGTCAGCCAGAAGGACCCCGGGGCGCGGCTTCCCTGGCCGATGCGGGACCGGGCTCTGGTGGCCATTCTGGCCGGTGCGGGACTCCGGGCTTCCGAGTGCATCAACCTTAAGGTTGCCGACCTCATCCGGGAACAGCCCCCGGTCCTCAAGGTCACCGGTAAGGGCAACAAGCAGCGGCGGATTCCGCTGCCCCAGGAGGTGGTCGATGCAATAGACGAGTACCTGGCCGAAAGGACCGTCAAATTGGGGGAGCCCTCCCCTGCGGACACCCTCATCGTTCGCCTGAACGGCAAGCCCTACACCCGGGAGTCGCTCAACTACCACGTCTACAAATGGCTGCTGAGGGCCGGGATCCATAAGCCCGAAGGCGAAGCCGCCCACGCCTTCCGCCACACCTACGCCAAAGGACTGGTGGCCAACGGGGTCCCCCTATCCTCCGTTCAGGCGTTGCTGGGCCACGCCAGCCTGAACACCACCCAGGTCTACCTGCGGATGACCGGCTCCGAACTGGCGGACGCCGTCCAGGCCGCCGAGGTTCGCGAGTACCTGCGAAGCACTAAGGGCCCGCCGGCTCCCCCGTCGGCATCTTGAAGTGCAGCCGGGACGCCTGAATTAGCAGCCTCGACCACTCATCGAACGCCTGTTCGGTCCACTCCTGCCCCCAGGGAGCCTGCTCCAGGATCGCCTCCACAACCTTGGGGTAAGCCCCGCCCGGCGTTTGGCCGGGAGATGCCGCAACCGGGAATACCGTCCCGCTCGGCAGCACCAGGTGGCCGGGGCCAGCCTCTAAAAATCCCGCCTGTTCGGCCGACCGTAGAAAGACCTGGCGAGCCGCCTTCACCTGGGTACGGCTGACCCCGTGGCGGAGCATTTCGAGTTCCAGAGCCATTACGCCCGGCATCGCTTTGCCCCGGTGGGCCTCGTAGATCTTCAGATAGAGCGGCACCGACAAAAAGGCCTCTACCCGGGCCTGTCGGGCGTGCGCCTCGTCGACCAGCCTCCTGCCGATCCCGGTAAGCGCCAGGCCGTTGCGACCCCCCTCCAATACCCCGTAAAGCTTGGCCGCCGCGACCTTGTTGCGGAACGCCCCGCTGTCGAGCTTGACGTGCCCCAACCAGGCCGACAACTGCTCCGGCCGGCACTGCCCGCCGCTGCCGGCGACCCTGCGGGCCGCAGCTTCCGTCTCCGCCAGGTCTGAATAGGGAAAGGAGATCTTCGAGAGGCTTCGTTTTGCCGTGGGGGGCTTCTCGCCGGGTCCGACCGAGGTCAGCCGGGGCTTGTCCACCACTATCCATCCTCCATAGATCTACAGGATATGCAGCCGATAGACAGATGTCTAGGACCGTCTAGCTGCTTTTGTAATCCTTTAGTTCCGTCTGGAACTTTCTGTTGTTCGTCAAAACCGTCTGGCGGTTCCTGTGGTTCGTGATATTCCGTCTGGCGGTTGTTGTCGTTCGTCGAATCCGTCTGCAGGATTGTGTAACTTACGCCGTCGCTCAGACGGGCCAGACGGGCCGGACAGGCCCGGCGCGAGCAAATAAGCGGGCGGGCGGGATATTGTTAAGAGCGTGAGTGGACTTCAGGAGCAGATGCCGGCGAAGATCGAGGCGGCCAAGCAGCGGATTGCAGCGTCCCCGGACGGCACCGATCCCGGCCCACCCGACGGCCTGGAAGTATTCCCCCCCAACGAAATGCGGACGGTCTTCCGCAAGGCGCGCCTGCTACTCGGCGCGGCGGGCAATCCCAACACCGTAGAGATCAAAGGGGCCCTCAGGGCCGGCTGGATCATCTCCTCAGGAACGGTCGAGGGCTACGGGGACGACTTATTTCACGTTGTCATGCTCACCAACGGAGCCTTGCACTACTTCAGCGGTCCCCTGACCGGAGACCCCATCGAGCTCACCAGCAAGTGGTTCTTGGGGGACAGCATCCCGGCGCTCGAGGCGAAGATGCCCGACACCATCGCGGGCATCCTGGTAAAGGCCAACATCGAGTGGCCGGAGTCCGCCGAAACCTAGGACCCGGTCCCCGACCGAACCTACGGTAAAGTCGAAAGTGAGGCTTCGCTAGACGCCTCGCCTCCAGAGTTCAACAAGCTCAGCAGTCCGCGGGTTTCAGGACCGTTCACACCGGCTAAATACGACGGAACCTAGGAGCTGAATACTATGACCGAGAAGAAGAGTGCCTGGTCGTCGATCCCCGCAGTTGTTGCCGGTATCGCCACCATCCTCACGGCAACGGTGGCCCTCGTATCGGTAATCGGTGGGAACAGACAAGCCGCCGATCCGCAGGTGGACCAGTCCCCCAGCCCGACCCCAACCCCTTCGGCTTCCGATTCTGCGTTCCCGGTACCAACCGGCGGCGTCGCACCCCGGGCAGTCATTGCACCCAAGAGCCTTGATTTTGGGCAACTGGGGACCGGCAAATCCAGCCAGCAGAAGGTGTCGGTGACCAATACCGGAAACGAGTACCTGGTCATCGATGAGGTAACGGTTTCGGGCCGCACCGACAGCTTCACCGCCGACGGTCAGGAGTGTTCGGAACCGGCCGGTATTGCTCCGGAGGACACCTGCGAGATTACCGTCACCTTCTCCCCCAGGGTGACAGGGAGCCTGGCGGCGTCGATGGAAGTGAAACACTCGGGGAACACAAGCCCCGGGACCGTCGCCCTCAACGGCGAGGGCCGACTGCTGGACCTCTAAGGGTCTCAACCGCCTGGCGCACCCTCGGCCGCGGCGTCTAGCACCGCCAACACCTCATCACCAAAGTTCTCGAGCTTGGCGGGGCCGACTCCCCTGATGCGAGCCAGTTCGGACAGTGAGCGGGCACCGGATGCCGCTATGGCGTCCAAAGTAGCGTCGTGGAACACGGTGTAGGCCGGTTTGCCTTCGCTGCGGGACTTTTCCAGCCGCCAGGCCCGCAGCAGCTTGCCCGCACGCTCCGCCACCGGGCCGACCGGAACGGCGGTGGGCGTCGCTACCGGGGCCGGCGCAAAGTCAGCCTGCCGGGACGGCTTCAGGTCGGCGGTTCCCGGAGACCACTCGGTAAACATCTCCCCTACGAACGGCGACGCCGCGGTTCCCGCCACCACGGTGCCACTAAGCCGGCACCTGGTGAGGGCCACGTGGAATACCCGGCGCTCCTCCTCGATATCCCAAGCCAGCCGGTGCGGGATCAGGCCGGTGGTGGCGTTGTGGACGATCACGTGGTCCCACTCCCTGCCTTTCACCGCGTGGATGGTGGCCAACGTCACCCCATTGGGATCCCCCGGGCTGTTCAGCCCCTCCCGCAGCCAGGATTCGAATCCCTGGGGGTCGGGGTGCAGCGCCCCAAGGGCAATTAGCGCGTCCAGGTCGTCGGTCTGCGGGGAGCGGTCCAGCCGGCGGTGTTCGGTATCCAAGGCCGCCATCGCTGCCTCAAGGCCGATCTCGTCGCGCAGGCAGCGGAGAATAGTTTCCGTCGTGCCCCCTCTCCCCTCTTCAGCCAACCTGTCGATGTCGTCCGCATAGTTATTCACTTTCACGGCATCCCGTTCCGCCAGCCTCTCGGCAAGCGTGCGCAGGCGTTCTACCGAGCGTTGCTCTGACATCCACTCAATCACCTTTGGGGACAACGCCCGGGGTGGGCGCCGGGCGGTATAAGAGACATCGTTCGACCGGAGCCGCCCCGGATCGGCGGCCAGGTTGAGCCAGCCGAGGGCGGCCCTGACGCCTGTACGATCCATAAACCTGGCATCCACCGCTCGATTAACCGGGACGCCGGCGTCCCGCAGCGAGAGCTGGACCGGCGCCAACGAACTGTTCACCCGCGCAAGCACGGCGATGGTCGCCGGGGGGGCGCCGTTGCCGATGTGCGCCCGGACCACTCCCGCGGTGGCGGCAACCGGGTCCTCGGCAACCTCGGTGGCCAGTCCGGGTTCGTTGGATCCGTTCCCGGGCGGCGCCGGGGGGCTGGTTATGACCTTTTCGACCCGGGTTCGGTTGTGGGTCAGCAGCGTCCGTGCCGCTTCGGTGACCGCCGCAGGGCAGCGGTAGTTGATCTCAAGCAGGTGACTGCCGGCCCCCGGGAAGTAGTCGGCGTAGTCGATCAGCCAGCCCGGCGATGCGCCTGCGTAACCGTAGATCGTCTGGTCATCGTCGCCGACGCCGAACACCGCGCCGGCGGGGCCGGACAGAAGCCGGACCAGCAGGACGTGCGCAGGCGTGAGGTCCTGGAATTCGTCCACCAGCATCACCCGGCAGGCCAGCCGCGCTTCTTCGCGGACCTTAGGGTTGGTCAGAAGGATCTCGATGGCCCGGTAAATGTGTTCGTCGAAGTCGACAACTCCCCTCTCGAACAGCGCCTCCCGGTACTTGTCGAACACCTCCACCAGACCGTCCACGTCACCCTGGAACTCGGCCTCAACCCGTTCCGGGGACTTGAGCCCCAACCGGACGGACGACAGCGCCTCAATCCAAGCCGCGGCCGGATCGGTGTTGGCTCGCCGCGGGAACGAGACCAGCTCTTCCAGGATCCTTCGGACCCCGGGCTCGTCGATGGTTTGTACCGACCTACCCGAACCAAACCTGCCCGAGCCGCTGAGGATGGCCAAACCCAGGGAGTTGAGCGTACGGACCTGCAGGCCCACAAGGTCCTGGGTCCGCTCCTTGATCTCCTCGGCCGCCCGCTTGTTGAACGCCACCAGGCATAGCGCTTGCGGCGGGATTTGCCAGTGATTCAGGAGTTGGCGGGCCCTTTCCGTCAACACCCGGGTTTTGCCCGAGCCCGCCGGGGCGATGATACGGGCGGAGCCCCCGGGGTGAGTCACCGCCGCCTGCTGGTCCGGCGCCAGGCTCAGCGGGGCCGGGTTTCCTGCAAAAGGCGCGAGACTTCCGTGTTCCACCGCGATGCGCCCAATCACCACCGCACCATCTGCCATCGGTTCGATGAAGCTGAATGGACCACCGTCGATAAACGCCGGGCGACCATCCGCCAGGGTCACATCGGCAACTCCCCCGGCTTCCGCTCCCAGCGGCACGGCCATCCCGGACCAACGCCAGGTGGGCTCCGCTGTTCTGGCGTCGATCGAGTTGAACAACGCGACGTGTCTCAACCTTTCCCCCGGGAACGTAAATCCAGGGCCCAACGACCACACCGGCGAGTCCTGCGTCTCGTTGACCGGCAGAGACCAGTCGGACGGGATCTCGATCACCAGGGGCCGGCGCTTGATGAAGGCATCCTCCAGTTCGGCCGGCGCCCCATCTGAGTCCAGCCTCACCCGGGGACAGCCGGACCATGCGTCGGGCGGAACAGCACCCGGAAGAACCAGAACCGAACGGCCCAGGAACAGTGCCGGGTTCCCGGGAGCCGGCACCACCGGGCGCGCCGCGAGGTCGTGAGACGCAACGGGGCGGCGTGGAATCGAGCGGCTTCCGGCGGCCTTCGCCCTGTCGACCATCTCCTCCATGGCACTGTTGCGCCCGCCAACCGGAGACCTTTGGCCTTGCCCTGCGCCGTTTGAGGCCTCTACGTCCATCTCACGGCCCCAAAAACCCGACCCCGGACCGACCTCTTCCTCTGCCGCTCCCGCGGGAACCGCAGCAGGTGCCGGGAGCGCACTGCTCCAGCACGCCTTAACTCCCTGCGCGTCGGGGTGGGTGCCCCCGCAGTAGCTACATTGAATGGGCATAAGAATCCCGTCGGATGATCACCGGCCGAGGATAACCGGCGCTACCGACAAAACTGCAGCGATTGCCGGTCCGGCGCGCTAGCGGACCGTGAACTCGGCGACCATTCCCTGCTCCCAATGCGCCCGGGCGCCGGAGGGGACGTAACAAACGAGGGCGTAATCTCCACCTGCCAGATCCGCTACAAGGGTGTCGGTGTACCCGGGCGCCGCGTAGGCGCTAGCGACGCGGGTTGCCTCCTCGTCCTCTTTGCCGCTCCTCAGGATCTTCACGAAGTCTCCCGGGAACTCGTCATTCCGCCTGAACAAAACCATCTCATGGCCTTGGGTTCCCACACTATGCATCTCGAGACTGGTCCTACCTCGCTTCACCGTTCCAGGCAGGTTCGAGTAGCCGGCGTCGGTGGCGTTGAACCGGACACTTTCGAGCTTGCAACTTTCCAGATCAATCGCATTGACCCTCTTGCGGGACTCGGTCAATGCCGGGGTTCGAAACCCAGCCGGATCGCGGCTCACGACGAGCGCCCGGTAGGCGTCCCGCTGCGTTTCCAATTCCGCCTTGGCTTCTTTGGGGGCAACCGCCAAGAGCTTCTCCGTCATCAGCACCATCCGGCCGGCCAGAACCGGCACCGTCTCTTCCACCTCTTCCGAGCCCGCCTGCCATGGGCGAGGAACCGGCACCGCATCCCGGTCGATCACAGTGGCGCAGTACTCCAAGAGGGGGTCTTCCGCTGCGGTAGGAGTTGGCTCGTCACGGGCGATCCTGGACACCAGGAATGCCGCGAGCATAAGGATGGGGATGGCGATGGCGACGGCCAGCCGCCACTTGTTGCTTGTGAAATCCCGCAGCGGCGGCTTCGATTCGGGCGCCCGCTTGGTTGCTGGACCCCTGGACCTTGACGCCTTAGCTGCGCTCGCCGCCGAGACCTTCGCAGAACCGGCCGGCTTGCCCGAGGCGGGAGAAGACCTCTTCGTGGGGCCGGGAGGTTTGGGATGGTGGTCGTTCATCCCTTAACCCCCCGGGCAGCCCCGAAGAAGTGACCTGCTACTTGTTTTGCCCTACCTGGAATGAGGCTACCTACGCCTGTCTTTTTTCCGCCGGGACCGGCTGCTGCCGGAGGCCGGGCCCAGACCGAGTTCGGGCACGGTCGGGGTGGTGCGCATGATCATCCCGCCCACGACCAGAGCGATACCAAGCGCCAGGAACCCGAGGAAGTCCTGACCGGTTCGGGCCAGTACCGGCGGCTTCGGCGCCGGCGGAGGAGGCGGAGAAGGAGAGGCCGGCGGCGTCGGCGAAGGCGTGGGGGTGGGGGCCACGATCTTAACGACCGCATCGTCCACGTCCTCAACCTCGTTGCCTTCGTCGTCTTCGCCCGTGGCGCTCACAACGTCCGTCTGGCTCTGCCCGGCCTTGCCGGTGAACTCGACGGTGAACTCACAGATGTAGCTCCCACCGGCCGCTATCTCTCCGCCGGTACGGCAGGTGCCCTTCCCGTTGAGATCACCGTAGATGTCATCCACCAGTTCGGTGAGCGTGATGGTCTCCGTTCCCGGGTTCTTGACTTCCACCTTGAAGGTGAACTTCCCGCCGGGCTCGATCCGCTCCAGAGGAGTCGCCTCCTTGATGACCTGGATACGAGGCAGTACGTCGGTGAGTTCCACCTCGGCGTCGTCGTCATCCTCGGTGACCCGGTCGTCCGGGCTCTTGCCGGTCACGGTTACCACGTCGGTCTGCTTGTCGCCGGCGTTGCCGGTGAACTCACCCTCGAAGCTGCAATCGGTGCTGGCACCCGGAGCAAGGACATCACCGATCAGGTCGTCGCAGGTGTTCACTCCCCCACGGGTCCCCAGGTTGCCGTAGATGTCATCCACGAGCGAGGTGATCGTCAGGTTCACGGTGCTGGTGTTAGTCACCACCAAGTTGAAGGTGAACGTGCCTCCTGGCTCCAAGCGAGTTTCGGGTGTTGCCGACTTGTCCAGTCGGATCGAGAGCGGACCCGGAGGGGCAGGGAACAGTGTGATGACGGCGTCATCGCTGTCCGTGACCGTTTGGCCGATCTCGTCGGTTCCGATCACCGTGACGATGTCGGTCTGGGTTGCGCCGGCGGCACCATTGAAGGTAACCGTGAAGCTACAGGGCTCGGTGCTTGCCCCCGGGGCCACGGTGTCTCCGATGAGGTCGTCACAACTATTCGGCTCTGCCAGGGTGGCCAGGTTGCCGTATACATCGTCGACCAGCGAAGTGATAACCACCGGTACGGTGCCCGGGTTGCTCACCACCACTGAGAAGGTAAAGCTGCCTCCCGGTTCCGGGCGACTCGTGGGCGAAGCCGTCTTGTCCACCCGGATCTGCGGAGCCGGACGTGCGGTAAGCGTCACCGTTGCGTCGTCGTTGTCGGTGGCGGTCTGGCCGAACTGGTCGGTGCCGATCACGGTCACGATGTCGGTCTGGCTGGCGCCGGCGACCCCGGTGAAGGCTCCGGTGAAGGAGCAGGGGGCGGAACTGGCGCCCGCCGGGACCACGATCCCGATGAGGTCGTCACAGGTGTTGGGCTCGGGCAGCGTCGCCAGGTTGCCGTAGATGTCGTCGGTTAGTGAGGTGATTGTCAGGGCTACCGTGCCGGGGTTGGTGACAACCACCGAGAAGGTGAAGTCCCCGCCCGGAACCGGCAGTGACAGCGGCGCCACCGTCTTGTCCACCAGGATGTTCAGGGGCGGCGGGGCTACCAGCGTCACCACGGCGTCGTCGTCGTCGGTCACCGTCTGGCCGAGTTCGTCCCGGCCGATAACGGTTACCACGTCGGTCTGGCTGTCTCCGGCGGCGCCGTTGAACTCACCGTCGAAACTGCATGGTGCGGTGCTGGCACCCGGGGCAACCACCGTGCCGATCAGATCGTCACAGGTGTTGTTGCCGGGCAGGGTTGCCAGGTTGCCGTAGATGTCGTCCACCAGAGAAGTGATGGTGACCGGGACCGTTCCCGGGTTCGTAACCACCACCGTAAAGGTGAAGGTTCCACCCGGTGCAACCCTGGTCAGAGGCGAAGCCGTCTTGATCAGTGAGATCTGCGG
>JAJCYE010000001.1 GCA_029263075.1 Actinomycetes bacterium | reverse complement strand
ACCAAAGGCCGCACATCCCAGGAGTCGCTCCGAAATCATTCCCTTCGATGATCGAGCAGTTCCCTTGACTCATCCAACCAACTGTCGGCCCGGCAACATAACGCCGCGGCGATAACCGGGGTTAGGCGAGTTTTTCCGGATCGATGATCCAGCCCAGGTTGGGAATGTTCTTGATGAAGTCTTCGCCGACCTGCCGGCGCAGCTTGGTCAGGATCTCATCGACCGATCTTGCCCCGTACAGATTCAACGCCTCGCACAGTTTCTGCCGGGAGCAAACTCGCGAGCGGTTAACCAGGAGAATCGCCAGCACCTCGATCTGGGATGCGTTTAATGCCAGCAACCGGTCGCGGAACTTCGCGCGATACCCGCTCAGGTCCACCTCCAGCCTGCCGACGGCTACCGACCAACTCTGAGTGGCGTTCAAGACCTTTTGCCGAACGGTGGCGTCCGCCACATGTGCCTGTTGACCGGTCGGGATACCCACAAGGTCCACGAGATTGTTGGCCCACCGTCCTGACCGGTGGCGGCACCCATCGACCTGGTGGCGAACTCCGAGGATCCCATCATGAATGGACGGGATCCCCGGAGATTCGGATGCCTATCCTCGGCCTGCGATTTGCTACTCGACGGACTCGACGGCCCTGTCCTTTTTCATGAGCTTGCTCGGGACGACAACAAACATTACGAACATCACGACGAACGCAGCCAGTGCGAGAAACGGAATCATCCAATCTGCCTTTCTCTTTGTAGGTTGGTTTAGGCCCTAGCCGCCGTTGCGGGAGCCGGATCAAACACCAGCCCGGGCTGCACGAACTCCGAGGCGTCAACCCCGGCATCCTCGTCCGCTTCGGATACCCGAAGCCCCATCCCCGACTTCAGGGTGCCGAACACGATCACTGAGGCGACGCCGGTCCAGGCGATGACGGCAACAACTGCGATCAATTGAGAGACGAGCTGTTGTGCGTCACCTCCCACCAATCCGTTGACCCCTCCGTAGGTGCCATCGGCGAAGATCCCGACGGCCAGCATTCCGAAGATGCCGCAGCCGCCGTGGCACGCCACCGCCCACACCGGGTCGTCCAGCTTGAACCTGTTCTCCAGGAATTCGGCCACTACGATTACCAAGAACCCGGCGATCGCACCGATCACCACCGCAGCCCAGGGCGCCACGTATGCGCAGGGGGCCGTGATAGCCACCAGTCCCCCGATCAGGCCGCTACAGGTGACGGCGATGTCACCCCGGCCGGTTCGTGACAGCTGGATGTAGTAGGCGACCAGCGCTCCGGCGATCCCTGCCAGAAACGTGTTGGTGGCGATGACGGAGATGCGCAGGTCGGTTGCGGCAAAGGTGCTTCCCGAGTTGAAACCGAACCAACCGAAGAAAAGGATCATGGTGCCGATTACGACGTAACCCATGTTGTGACCCGGGATCGCCCGAGGTTTGCCGTCGACAAACTTGCCCTTACGGGGTCCAACCATCAACGCTCCCACCAGGGCGGCTATCCCGCCGACCGCGTGGACCACGCTCGAACCGGCAAAGTCCTTGGCGCCGGCTCCGAACGGGAGGGTCGACAGCCAACCGCCGCCCCACATCCAGTGCCCGAATACGGGGTAGATCACCGCCGAGATCAAAAAGCTGTAAGCCATGTAGGAGTTGAGCTTGGTGCGTTCCGCCATGGCGCCGGACACGATGGTGGCGGCGGTTGCTGCAAACACCATCTGGAAGATCCAAAGTTCCATTGTTCCGACGTCGTTGGCTTCGCCGGCGAGGAAAAAGCCGGACAGACCTACCAGAGGGTTGCCCTGATCCAGTCCGGAGGCAAGCTCCGACCCACCGAACATGATGGCGAAACCGAAGGCCCAGAACGCCAGGCCGCACATGCAGAAGTCCATCAGGTTCTTCATGAACACCGAGCCCGAGTTCCGGGCCCGGGTTGAACCCGCCTCAAGCAATGCGAAACCCACCTGCATGAAGAAAACCAGGAAGGCCGCGATCAGGACCCAGGTGAAGTTGACCGCAGCTATCGCCGCCCCCGCCGGATCCCCATCGAGGTCGATCGTGGTGGCGCCGGTCGGGTCTGCCGCCAACGCGGCCCCCGCCCAAACCAAGACGACGATCATCGTCAGAGAAAACGAAGTCCATACCCTTCGCTGTCGAAGCAATTTACGCAAAATCGGCCTGTTCAAAGGCGAACCCCCTGCATCCGGTTCCCGGGCGCCGAAGGTCGGCACCGGTTTGCTGTTGGCAAGATGCTCGCAGCAGGAGGTTTCTCGGCCGTAACCTTGATGTACGAAGCAGGTTTCGAGTGTGTTTCCGAGCGGTTTTTGGCCCGCGTCCAGGCGGGTTGAACAACCCCGGGGGTACCGGGGACCGGCGCCCTTATTCGGTCAGGCCGCTGAGAAGTACCTCAACCACCACTCGTATGTTCGACCACTTAAAAGCCTCATGGTCCGCGGTCGAGTGCAACATCAGGCCATCACAGAAGGCCAACAGGACCGATGCCATCGCGTTTGCCGGCAGGAGCATGTCGGGGTTGGCATCCTGCCCGCCCAGCCGGCCAACCCAGTCCCGGACCACGGCTCGCCGGCCCGCCAGTCGCTGCGCCGCCCAGTCCTTGAGTTCGGCATCCCCGAGCACGTAGGTCCACAGATCGGTGCGTACCCGCGCCCTGTCAACGTCATCGGCCAGTCCCAGCATTACCTCGACCATTTTCTCCAGGCGCTCCCGGGGGGTCAGGACGGCCATGTCAAGCTGCGTGATCACGCCCTCCAGGGCGTACCAGTCGTCGTCCAGCAACGAGATGATCAACTCTTGTTTGCCGGCGAACCGACGATTGAAGGTGGCCCTGTCCACCCCCGTCTCGGCGCAGACCGCAGTGATCGAGGTGGCCGCCAGACCACGTCGGGCGGCGCATCGACGCGCTCCCTCGATGATCGCCCTCCTCTCCTCGATCCTGGAAGGATCCAGCGACGCACTGCCCACTACGGAGGTGGGCCGGGGACCGAATTCGGTTGGGGCGGACGGAACCATCACAGTGTTCCCCTGCGGCCCGCTTGTTGATCCCCGCCCTGCGCTAGCCGGGTCAGCCCGCAGGCCGTAACAACCTGGCCGCGGGCGTTGACCACACGGAAAGAACGGCCGGCCCTGCGGGCGCGCGTTACCTCGTTCTCCAGGATCCTCAGACCACTGGAGTCGATAAAGTTAAGAGCCCTGAGATCCACTACAACCTCGCGGTGATCGGCCCTCACGGCCAACAGGAGATTCGAGAAAAATGGGACCGAGTACACATCCAGGTGTCCGCCCAACAACAGTTGGATGCGTGACTTAGATTCAACTCGATGAACCTTCAACTCCGGATGGGCGCCATCCTGCTTGGCTGAGTTTGTGTTCAAACGGTTTTGTTTGCTAGCCACGTCCGCAGTTAAGTTCAGAACTCCCGTGGAGTCACCTGCAGTGTCGGCCAATCGACATTTACCGATCGAGCCGGCTTGGCCCGGCGCGGAGCCTGGTGCGGATACGGTCAAGACAACTTCGGCTTGGCCCGCAGCCCGTCGAGAAGGACCTCTATCGCCCGGGATACGTTAGGCCACTTAAAAGCCCCAGGGTCGAGTGACCCGTGCAGAACGAGCCCGTCTTCCAGTGCCAGCAGAATCGACGCGGTCGCGTTGGCGGGAACCTGCTGGAGTTCCCCCGATTCGATGCCCTCTTCTATCCAGCCGCGCAGGAGCGCCCTGCGTTGGTCGATAACTTCGGAAAAACGTTCCCGAACCTGGCGGTCGGTCAACATTGCCGACCAAAGGTCGGCCTTCACCTGAACCCGGGCAGGATCTTTGGCCAACTTCAGCATCGCTTCCGAAAAATCACGCAGGCGCTTGGTAACCGGCCCCGGAGCCGACTCCAACTCGCTCGCGTATTCGCCCAAACGGGCGTTGTCATCTTCGAGCAACGCCAAAAGAAGCTCCTGCTTGGACTTGAAGTATCCGTAGAAGCCGCCCTTGCTCATTCCGGCTTCTTCGCATACATCATCGACCGTGAGATCGGTGAAGGTTTTGCGAGCCGCACAGCTCCAGGCAGCATCGAGCAAACTTCTTTTTCGTTGTTCGCGGACTGCGTTTCCGATTTTAGGAATCTTCGCCAGTGCTCCCTTCAGGGCCAACCGGCGACCGCTCGTCCTCCAAGCCGACCGCCGAGTCTAAGTTATCGACATCATCCGCAGGCGTAGTCGGCGGGACCGCTTCCGCCTGTTCGGGGTCATCCCGGAGCCGTTCCGGTGGCGACTCCCAGGAAACGGAGTCGGAGCGGACCTGGTACCCGGAAGCTGAAGCCTGGCCCATGAACAACTGAGCCACCATCGACGCGATCAGGCCGGGGATGATGAAACCGGGCCTCCCCGTCGTTTCGGCGGCGAACATGATCCCGGCGAGCGGCACCCGGTAGCCGGCGCCCAAGAAGGCGCAAATTCCAACCAGTGGGAAGAAGGACTGGCCGGTTTCGGGTCCGACCACCACCCCTACCGCCCGACCGAGAAGTCCTCCGGCGACCACCAAGGGAACAAAAAGTCCCCCCACTCCCCCGCCCGCCACGGTGGCGGTAGCGGCTGCCATCCTGAGGGCCAAGAGTATAAGCACCGCGCCCATCGCCCGGTCCGGCGCCAGGGCCCAAGAAAGGCTGGAGTAGCCCGGTCCCAGGGTCAACGCTTCGCCGAAAATCTCCAACGACGCCACAGTCAAGCCGGCCAGGATGGCTCCGGCGGCGGTACAAACCCACATGTTCCGGTTCCTGGCGCTCCTCTTGGCCCATCCGATAGCCAGGATGAACCACCGGGCGCCCAATCCGCACAACGCCCCAAGAAGGACCGAACCCATCAGGTCGCCCAGCTCGAACGGAGGGGCGCCCTGCACGCTGAAGAGGCGTTCGGTTCCCCTAAGGGAAACAAAGGTCAGATAACTGGCCGCCGATGCGATGCCGGCGGGGACCAGGAAGCGCCTGGCGAAATCCTCTCGATACGGAACCTCAAGAGCGAAAACCAGCCCGGTCGCCGGGGCCTTGAAGATCGCCGCCACCCCTGCGGCGGCCCCGCAGACCAGCAACATTCGGGAATCCGGGATCCATCCGAAACGGTCGAGCCGCCGTTGGACGGCCCTTCCAATTGAAGAGCCAAGGTAGATGGACGGGCCCTCTAGCCCCAGCGCCCCGCCCGTGCCGAGGGTAGCGATACTGGCAAGCAACCGGCCCCGGACCTTTTCCGACGAATCACTACCGTGGAAGGTTTTGATGTACTCGTCGGCCGTGGCCGCGTCCGTCCCGGCGCCCGAGAGGCCCAGCAGCCATCGGGCAGCGAACAACCCGATTGCCGGAGCGCAGAGCATCGCCCACAGGGGAAGGGAACCGAGCCGGTCGAGCATCTGAACATCGACCACCCACTCAAAACCGGCGATCGTCAGGCCGGTAATCGCCCCGACCGCCGCCGCCAGACCCAAAGTGAGCCGGGCCCGGTGCCCGAGGAGTTTGAGTTGCTTGCGCCGCAGCTCTACAAGGGAACGAAAAGACTCGTTGCCGCCGGACATCGATCTTGGGACAAAAGTACGAGCGGACGCGACCTTGCGCAGCCGGTCAATCGAGGGAGGTTTCGTGAGGCGCTCCTGAACTGGGATCAATGATTACAACCAGTATACAAACCGACTCACCGGTTTGTATACTGGCCGGGCAGATCCCGAAGGACCCAGTTTTTGATCGGCGTCGGTGTGGATGCCCTCTCCGACTAGGTAACCTGTTTCAACTGGTGTACCCGGCGACTCTCGTCTGGTCCACCTTCGCCTTCAATAGATTGCGCCTGTCCGAGCGACCAGGCCGGACGATACCGGTCACTCGCCCAGGTGTGGCAGCCGGTTGGGTAAAACCAGAAGTGAAAGGGACCCCGAATGATTCCCGACGACCTTGAGTTCGGACCCCTGGTGGTCGTCGCGGCACTTATTGGTGGCTCGATCTTGGCAGGAGCGATCAGCCACTGGTTCCTGCGACGCGTTGCCGACCGGAACGACCCGGCCGCGGGAGGAGTCAAGGTCCTGCTCCTCGGGGGATTGCGCAGAATCGATCTGCCGATCTTCATTCTCCTCGGGCTGTACGGCGCAACCTTGGCTGCCCCCCTCGCGTCGGGGACCCAACAGGTGGTGCTGGCCCTGTTGCGGGTGGCGGCGCTGCTGGCTTTCACCTTTGCCGGCGCCGGGATGGCCGGGAACCTGGTTGCCCAATACGCCGCCCGCAACGATCGCCTGCCCGGCGCGACCACAATCTTCGCGAACATCGTCCGCGTTTTGGTCTGGACGATCGGCGGATTGGTCGTGCTCCAAACGGTGGGCGTGTCGGTCGCTCCCATACTCGGCGCCCTGGGGGTCGGGGGCCTCGCGGTTGCCCTGGCTCTCCAGGACACCCTCTCCAACCTGTTCGCCGGGCTGCACATCATTACCTCTAAGAAGTTGCTGCCCGGTGACTACGTCGAGTTCGACTCGGGCGAAAAGGGATACGTCCAGGACGTGAACTGGCGCAACACAACCATAAAAACGCTTGGGAACAACGCGATCGTCCTCCCCAACTCCCGGGTGGCCACCGCGATCCTGACCAACTATTACCAACCCTCAACGGAGTCTTCCCTGGTTATCCCGGTGGGCGTGAGTTACTCCAGCGACCTGGAAATGGTCGAGCGGGTCACCGAAGAGGTGGGCAGCGAGGTGCTTGCCGATGTCACCGGGGGGATCCCAGACTTCAAGCCCTTCATCCGCTACAACAACTTCGGGGACTCCAGCATCGACTTCTCGGTCATTCTGCGCATCGCCGAACCCACCGACCAGTACCTCATCAAACACGAGTTCATAAAAAGGCTGCACGCGCGATATCAGCGCGAGGGGATTGAAATTCCCTTCCCGATTCGCCGGGTGATCTCCGGGGAATAGAGCACTCCCCGTCACCGCAAGACCGGGCTCCGGACCAGTTTTCGCGCTTCCGGTCGCCGCCGGGGGAGTTAGGATCTAGTCGGAGAGCCGGGAAGACTGGTCGGCGTCTGTTTCCGTCCGCCCTGACCACTCCCAAGGAGAAGCCCCCTGGCACCTAAACCGACACGAAACCAAGATTCGGATCTGGCACAGCCCTGGTCCCGCTCTGAACGCCGTCTGCCCAAACTGGTAGTCCGCCCGATCCAACGGTTCTTAAACACCGAAGCCTCCGGCGGCATGCTCCTGCTCGTTGCAGCGGCGGTCGCCCTTATCTGGGCCAACTCGCCATGGGGAGACTCCTACGAGCAGTTGTGGCACACCGAGATCACCCTGAGCATCGGGCCGTGGGAAATCGCAGAAGACCTGCGTCACATGATCAACGACGGCCTCATGGCGATCTTCTTCTTCGTAGTGGGCCTGGAGATCAAACGAGAGTTTGTAGCCGGCGAACTTCGTGAGCCCAGGTCGGCGGCGCTTTCGTTCTTCGGCGCGCTGGGTGGAATGGTTGTCCCCGCCGGCCTCTACCTCCTGATTAACGCCGGCGGCCCCGGCGCGAGCGGCTGGGGCGTGCCGATGGCCACCGATATCGCTTTCGCCGTCGGCGTTCTGGCGATAGTCGGCAAGGGTCTTCCGGGCTCCCTCAAACTTTTCCTGCTTTCCCTGGCGATAGTGGATGACATCGGGGCCATCCTGGTGATAGCCCTGTTCTACTCGACCGACATCTCAGGGCCCGCACTTGCGGTCGCCGCCGGACTTGTGATTTTGATAGTGGCGCTACAGAGGGCACACGTACGTGCCACTCCCGTTTACGTGCTACTCGGTGCCGCCGTTTGGCTGGCGGTGTTCGAGTCCGGCGTCCACGCCACAATCGCCGGGGTAGTCCTGGGACTGATAACCCCCGCACTGCCTTTCTACGCCTCCAAGGGGGTTAGCGACCAGGCCCGCGGGGTTGCCGAACGCACCCCGGACAGCGGGGTCCCCTCAGACGCCGAGTCCGCCGAATGGCTGTGGCTGGCCGGCGTCTCCCGGGAAGCGGTCTCGCCGCTCACCCGACTGGAACACGTCCTCCACCCCTGGACCAGCTTCGTGATCGTCCCCCTATTTGCTCTGTCGAACGCCGGTGTTCGGCTCGGCGGCGGTTCACTGGGGGAAACGATGTCGAGCCGGGTTACCCTCGGGATCATCGGCGGACTGGTGGTCGGAAAACTCGTCGGGATCACCCTTGGCGCCTGGGTGGGCACCCGCCTGAAGGTGGCGAAGCTGCCCGCAGGGGTCACCTGGCTGCAGGTGGTTGCCGTGTCCGCCGTAGCCGGCGTCGGGTTTACGGTGTCGTTGTTCATCGCCGATCTGGCGTTTACCGACCCGACCCTGCTTGAGGAGGCGAAAATCGGGGTGCTGGCAGCTTCGTTGATTGCAGGACTCCTCGGCTGCCTGCTTGTCCTGCGGGTCAAGCGCCGGTGAAGCCCGGCAGGCGTGGCGCCGGGCGGTAGAACGGGCTAGGAAGCCAGCGATTGACGCCGTAGAGATCTCCGGTTTGACCAAGGCCTTCGGCCCGGTACGGGCTCTCGACGGGTTCGACCTCGCCGTAGCCGGCGGCGAGGTCCACGGTTTTTTGGGCTCCAACGGCGCAGGCAAATCGACGACTCTGCGCATCCTCCTGGGACTGGTGCGGGCGAACTCCGGGCACGTTCGGGTACTCGGGCTCGATCCCCGCCGGGACACGGTCGAACTGCACGGTCGGCTCGCTTACGTTCCGGGCGACGTCAATCTGTGGGCCAACCTCACGGGCGGGGAGATCATCGATCTGCTGGCCGCCCTCCGAGGAAGTATCAACCCGGATAGGCGCCGGAGGCTGGTTGAGCGATTTGAGCTGGATCCGACCAAAAAAGGACGCACCTACTCAAAGGGCAATAGGCAGAAGGTGGCCCTGATAGCGGCGCTGGCCTCGGACGTGGAACTTCTTCTGCTCGATGAGCCCACATCGGGCTTGGACCCGGTGATGGAAGAGGTATTTCGCAAGTGCATTGAGGAGAACCGGGCCGCCGGACAGACGGTACTGCTTTCAAGTCACTCCCTGTCTGAGGTAGAGGCGCTGTGCGACCGGGTCACGATCATCCGGAACGGCCGGAGGGTACTCAGCGGCACGCTTACCGAGCTGCGCCACTTGACCCGGCCCAAACTAATCGCATTCCTGACCAAAACAAGCGACGGCCTGGCGGGACTACCGGGGGCCCACAACCTTTCCGTAACCGGCAAGAGGGTCGAGATGGAGGTGGATCCAGAGCACCTGGGCGCACTTCTTCAATGCCTTGCGCAATTGGGGGTCCGCAGCCTCGAAAGCCGGCCCCAGACCCTTGAAGAATTGATTCTCCGCCACTACTCCCAACCTTGAATGCCTTCACCGGAACGACCGCTCTGTTGCGTCTGGGCGTCCGCCTGGACCGAGTCCGGCTTCCTATTTGGATCGGCGCCGTCTCCTTGCTGGTCTGCTCCACGGCTTCAGCCTTCACGCGCCTCTACCCCACCCTTGAATCCCGCCGGGAGTTTGCATCCACTCTGGCCGGGACCCCGGTTCTATTGGCGCTTACCGGTCCGCCCTTCAACCTGGACACCATCGGCGGCCTGACCGCCTGGCGGGTCGGCGGCCTCAGCGGGGTGCTGATGGGGACGCTTGGTCTTCTAACAGTCAACCGCCACACTCGGGCCGAAGAAGAAGCTGGGCGCCTGGAACTGATCGGCTCAACCGCAATCGGCAGGATGGCCCCCACCGCCGCCGCCCTGCTGCTGGCTTTTGCGGCCTGCGCGACGATCGGCACCTTGATCGCGGCCGGACTGGTGGCCCTGGGGATGCCTGCCGGCGGATCGGTCGCCCT